>CAIMXN010000103.1 GCA_903845455.1 uncultured beta proteobacterium
AGATCAGCTTGAGCTTTGAAAAATGGCGTTACTAAAAGTTAAAAACCCCTGTTATTGCTAGCAGGGGTTTCTTTGCTTTTTAGTTTAGCGAGCTTACCAAATAATCCAGTCGCCAGTATCCCACTCGGCCTGTGTGATGTATCCGCTGTTGTCTTTGTCTAATATTCTAAATTCTTGAGCTGACATACCCATCTTAATAGCTTCGTCTTTGCTGATTTTTCCATCTTTATCGGTATCTATAGCACTGATCGAATTATTTTTAGCTCTATAGGCATTAAGTTCAGCCTTACTAATTTGGCCGCTATTATCCGTATCGATTTTTTTGAAAACAGCATCTGGCATACCCGCTTTCAGCGCTTCATCTTTGCTAATCGACTGATCCTTATTAGCGTCTAAAGTCGATATAGATACAATTTTTGTAGCAGGGGCTTGGGCAAAGGTTGCCATAGGCAATAGTGCAGCAGATATTAATAAGCAATTAATCAATTTCATTTTTGTCTCCTCAGAAATCATTAGTAAAGCTAAAAACGATAATTAAATATACAGCACCTTATGCTTGGCACTTGCGAGCTATTGTGAGCTTCATCTATATACTTGTGGGGGTTAATCATAGCAAATTTCATGCCAGTTCCTAAAGTTTTAAGAATTCTCTTTTTAACAGTATTCTCTTTGTAAATTCGTATATTAAATAAGATCACCGCAATGAAAATCAAGCCAAACAGTCTTTACGTCTCATCCCCTGTGAATGCCTTAGTACAAGGAATCTTACGCGAAGACAAAACGCTCAATCAAATCCTAGGCCACGGCAATTTTGGCTTGGGGACCTTTAATGATTTAGACGGGGAAATGATTATCCTGGATGGCAATTTTTATCAAATTCGGTCAGATGGCACAGTATCAATCGCTCCCTTAGAAGGAAGTTCACCCTATGCTTGCGTTACAGAATTTGAGGCTGATAGCAAAATTGAGCTGAAAGGACCTTTTGGATACATGGATCTGCAAAAATGTATTGATGGATTACTTTTATCCAAGAATCTCATGTATGCCATCAAGATTGTTGGTAATTTCTCATTTGTACGCGCAAGATCAGTTCCTAAACAAGACTCCTATAAGCCTTTGATTGAGGTTGCGGCTGATCAAAAGGAGTTTAATTTTCATGAGATTTCAGGAGTTTTAGCAGGATTTTGGACGCCCGATTTTTTGCATTCAATCTCTGTTCCTGGATACCACTTGCATTTCTTAAGTACCGATAAGACTCATGGTGGTCATTTACTAGACTGTACTATCCATGATATGACGATAGAGCTGCAAGCAATAGACCAATTTGTACTAGATTTGCCTCATAGCATTGAGTATCTATCGGCAAATTTAGACATTGATGTGTCTAATGATTTGAAAAAAGCGGAACATTAGAACTACGTCTATGCTCAATTAAGCTTTGATGATAATAGGCAGGCAAAGTTGATAGCCTTTTCCCCAAACAGACTTAATTGAGTTGTGATTATCAACGTTAGAAATACTGCTAATTTTTTTTCTGAGGCGGCTGATCACAGACTCTAAAGCATGCTTACTAAGGATTTCATTGGTGTCTTCTAGACTTAATAAGTCACTAATGACTTCAGTATCAAGGGTATTATTTTTAGCCTGAATCAATCCTAGTAAGAGCATTTTTTCATTATGAGTGAGCGCTACATTCTGCCAGAGTTGCGTCCCTAATAGACAGCGGTTGCCTAAATCAAGAGTCCAAGTATCCTCTTGCTCTTGGGATTTAATGCGTTTATTTAAGCTTTTTAAGGTTGCGACCAATTCTTCTGCGGCAACTGGTTTTGGTAAATAAATATCAGCACCATTCTCATAACCGATCAGGCGGTCTACTAATGCTGTTCTAGCGGTCAGCATAACAATCCCTATTTTAGGTAAAGTTTTTCTGATCCGCTTGGCAATACTAATACCATCCTCGCCCGGCAAATTGAGATCAAGAATCAATGCATCAATGGGCTCTTCTGTAAGCAGGTCATTGAGGGCTTTGCCATTATTGATTTCAAAAACCACAAATCCAGTCTTATTTAAAAAAAACGAAAGTTCTTGACGTAGAAGTGAGTCATCTTCAACGATGGCGATTCGCATAGGAGTAGTCATATTTTTATATCAAGCAGTATTAGGAAAAAGATTTATTAGTACTAGAATCAATGAAGAAGCAAGGAAGGTGAATGGTAAATATCGCCAAATTATTAACGCTACGATAAGAAATAGTACCTCCTAATATCTCACAAATAGATTTTACCAAAACTAGTCCAAGACCCGTTCCAGATTTAGAATTTGAATGAGGACTTCGATAATAGCGTGAGAATATTTTTGATTCATCTATGGATGATGAAGAATCCATGACATTAGCCAATGAAATCGTAGCAGTTGCTTCAGCCCCATTGGCAGTAGATTCCACGGTAAGCAGTATCGGTGTATTTTGAGCAGAATACTTCATTGCATTATCTAGCAAATTATTGATTGCAATGTTCAGTAGTCGGGGATCTACATTCAACTGAAGATCATTTTTGATTTCTAGAGTGATGCTGTCCTTTAGGGCACGTGCTTCTAATTGCCCCTCGAGCCACTCGCTAAGATGAATTTTGGAGGGGATATTTTTCAACTGACGTTGATCAAATTGATCCATCAGCATACATTCTTCAATGACGGCATCCATGTTATTGATGGCTTGATTAATCGATGCAATCCGTTTAATTTCTTCTTTTTGCTCGGGTACAAGAGATAACTTTAGTGTCCCTAGTGCCATTTTTATAGCAGCCAAAGGATTTTTTAATTCATGGACCAACATATCAATCAGGGTGCTCCGCTCATTGAGTTTAATGACGTTGAGCTTCTCTTGTACCTCAATAACTCTCAGGGCTGTGATTGATTTGAGCAGCTCTTTCTGTGCAAGGTAGTTATGGTCTTTAATGACTAAATAAAATATCACTTCATTAACAAAGACAAACCAAGAGAGAACAATGATAGGTTGGGAAAAGTAGTTGACATGACCGCCAATAAATATCATGGATGCTGCAAAAGTAGCGATACTCATACTAAAACCAAATATGAGTAGGCGAGATACGTTACGTGGCATACTTTTTGTGCAGAGTACGGTCAGGATGTGTAGTGGAGGAATTAATTGCCAGACCATAAGATTAAGTAGCAATGCTGGCAGGATTATGCCTGCTGAAAATAGAAATAACTCAAAGAAAAATATTACATAGGCAATTTGACAGCACTTTTTATACCAGGCTGGCGGATTGTATAAATCTAGTATTTTTTTAATTAGCCATATGCAAGTAGCGGTTCGAATAAAAAATAAATAGTGGAATATGTCGTTATCAAGGCCGGCGCTATTGGGGAAAACAAATCTCGATAAGACTCCCCAATTAGATAAACTGAAAAGAATTACAAAAATTTGGAAAACAATAAATCGTGCAAGTATCTTGTTATGTGTATTCCAGTAATCAACTATTCCCCAGCATAGAAAGAGTAACAAAGCCCCAAGTTGAAGACCATATACCCACTGCTCGTTTTGGGCTGCTTGATATGAGCCATCGATACTTAGTATCTGAAAAGAAACATAAGTAATCCCAGATGTTTTTATTCTCAGATAGTAAGTATTTTTTTGTCCTAATTTTGGGTGAATGATAAAACTATAGGCGCTATTGTTACGCTCGCTTGCGGAATAGGGTGCTTTATCGCCAGCGCTTCGTTTAGACCAGCCGGTAGCTGACTTTTCATAAAAATCGATAGCATCTAAGAAATGGGGCTGAATGCGAATAATCGCTGGTTCATTATTGGGAAGCGCTTTTACCTGAATGCGAATCCAGCTCGCTGAAGTCGTAAAGCCACGCATTAAAACATTGCTGTCATAGGGCTTAAATTCACCTTTTGATGCTAGCTCTACATCTAATTTTCCGCCCCGATCAACTAGTAATGATTTTTCTAGGACGAGATTATCGTCATCTAAGTTGAGTGGTGTGGCAAAAGTAGAGTGGCAAAAAAATACCCCCATACTGAGCATCAATAAGCAAATTCTGATCCATGGATAGACGGTTTTTTTCATGCTATTGAGACTAAAATTTTGACCTTATGTCGTATTGAATCTATTGAGATCCCTCATACTTATTACCCATCTATTCTAGAGTGATTTATTGCTTAAATTAGTGAGTATTTGAGAGTATTTGGGTGATATTACTTAGTAATATTAAAAAAGACTTTAGTAAATATTATTCAGCTATTCTAAAACCCCCTTATCTTTAAATACTTTAATAAAGGAATACCCCAAATGAGAAAAGTCATACTAGTCACGTTTCTAGCGCTATGTGCCCCAGCTTTTGGGCAATCGGTCGGCACTTGTGACACTTTGATTATTACAGGTCATCCCGCATATCCCCCGGTAGCTTGGGCAGATAACGGAAAAATTATCGGCGCATCTACCCAATTGGTTACTGCCATTGCCAAGCAATTGAAAGTACCTAATGTGGTATCCAAAGATTTTGGATCTTGGGAAAATGCTCAGGAAGCGATTAAAAATGGTCAGGCTGACGTGATTATGGGCATCTACAAGAATGATGTTCGTCAGCAATATATGAATTACATTGAACCACCCTATATGGTTGATCCAGTTTCTATTGTGATTCGTGCTGGGCAAACCCTCAAATACAAAAAATGGGATGATCTTAAGAGCCTCAAAGGGGTCACAAATGAAGGCGAGAGCTTTGGCAATAAGTTTGATAGTTATATTGTTGAAAATTTGACGGTAGAGCGATCTAAGGGCGTAGACGCAGCATTCGATACCTTATTAAATAAGGATGCAGATTATTTAATTATTGGGATGTACCCTGGGAAGATGGTAGCGCGCAACAGAAAGATCATGTCGCAATTAAACTTTATGCCAAAATCCCTTGAGGTTGCCAATATGTATATTGCTTTCTCAAAGCAATCGGCTTGTTATGATGTATTGAAGGCTGGCTTTTCAACCGCCATCATCCATGCAGCAAGTAGTGGCCGGGTCAAGCAATTGCTAATTGATGCAGATAAGAAATTTAATTAACGCGATTTAGTTTTATAGCTCCAGACTAGAGAACTAGCAATCGCCTGTTCTCTAGCTGAGCGCTTAACCAGTTAAGCGTTGGGGTTTTCTCTAGAGGGCAATGACGCAAGACTGAGAAAAGCCAAGGCAATAAAACTGGGATTTTTAGTTTGGGCTGGTTCTGAGTAACTTAAATCTGAGCCATCAAACTGCAATACAGTCCCACCAGCAGCGGCCAACACTGCATGACCGGCTGCAGTATCCCAAATACAGGTCGTTCCATGGCGCGGATAAATGTCTGCTGCCCCTTCAGCAATTAAGCAGAACTTGATAGAGCTACCCATCTGGATTAATTCATAGGATGTAAAGCGCTCTAGCCATTTATCTAACTTAGGGTCTAAATGTGATCGACTAGCCACTACTCGTAACGGGTTTAAAGTGTTGATTGATTTAGATTCACGAACTGAAATTGGAGCCCAAGCCGCTGTTTCTCCATTTTTTTTCCATGCCCCATGTCCCACCCAGCCCCGATAACTAAGTTGTAAAGCAGGTGCCATCACAATCCCAAAAATAGGCCTACCGTTTTCTATCAAGGCAAGATTAACGGTAAATTCACCATTACGTTTGATGAACTCTTTAGTGCCATCCAGGGGATCTACTGCCCAGTATAGAGGGGGTCTATCCCCGGAAGAAAATGAATTGATAGACTCTTCACTCAGCACTGGGATATCTGGACACAGAGTATGTAAGCCCTCTAAAATAATTTGATTAGCCGCTAAATCTGCTTTTGTAAGTGGATTATTTTCACCTTTAAGCTGAATCTCAAAATTCTCTTCATGGTAAATCGACAAAATCTTGACGCCTGCTTTTTCTATTAACTTAATGAAGTCCCATTCCTTCTGTCGCAAATCTTCCGTATTGCCCATTCTAGAAGCCTTTAAGCGAGAATTAATTTGAGCGCAACTGCTACTAAAACAGTTGCTAGGGCGATGCGCAAAGCTTGAGCTGGTATGCGATGCGCTATTTTGGTACCAATTAATACCCCTGGAATAGATCCCAATAACATAACTGCTAATAGTGCAAAGTCAACATTGCCAATGAGTAAGTGACCGATACCCGCAAAGATGGCTAAGGGTATGGCATGGATGATATCGGTAGCAACGAGTTTTTGTGGAGTGAGGCGTATTGGGTACAGATAAGCCAACATCACTGCGCCTATCGCACCTGCACCAATTGAGGTTAAGGTCACTACAGAGCCTAAAAAAATACCAGCCAAAATAGTTAAGGAACCCTGAACCCGCTTAAAGGAATCTTCTTGTTGAATTCGAAAGTGCTTACCTAAGGCATGCAACCGTTTTTGAAAAATAATTCCCAAGGCGCTGATGAGAATAAATAAGCCGATATAGAATTTAAGCTCACCAGTTTGAATCACAAGCCATTGTTGATTTAGTGCCAATACCATTAACGCAGAAGCCGGTAAGCTACCAATGGATAAAAGACGTACTACCTGCCAATCAATTAATTTTTTACTATGGTGTAGAGGGGATGTCGCTAATTTAGTGATCGCTGCAAACCATAAATCAGTACCTACAGCTGTAGTGGGAGCAATACCAAAGAACAGCAATAGGATTGGGGTCATTAATGAGCCACCACCCACGCCAGTAAGTCCAACCAAGAGCCCAGTGAATAAGCCAGCAAAAATTAGCATTCTGCTTATCTCCTCATTGATGAAAGAGTAAAGCAATGACTGATTGAAGGGGATAAGAAATTCAATGAATGCTTACGCCTTACAGGCCATAAGGAATTCAGTCTGGAGACTAGGTTCATGATTGAGGTGCTGGCGAAGCACTCAATTAAGCTGCAAGTCAGCGATAGACTCTTCGAGCCAGCTCTTATAAATTACTGCTAGGTCGCTTTGGGCAATCGCTTCAAGGTCAGATGGCTTGAGGCTAGCTAGTACTGGATCGCTATCCGCATAGGTAAATTGTTTTGCACTGTTGACCTTATCATGGATTCCTGGGGTGACAAAGCGCTCAGGCTCATCTGCTAAGACGATGTGAGAACCTGGTTGCCCAAAATTAGGCAATGCTTCCCAGCCTTGGATAGCTAGCGGTGAATATTCCAAGCCAAGTCGCTTAAATAGATTCTTAAAGACGATTTCTGGAGAGTAGTCTTTAAAAAGATCATAGACTAGACAGGTGGATGTGATTCCCAGTGTTTTGGCTTGTTCCAGAATCTTATTGGCAGTACGAAATGCCATAATCATATTTGCCACTGGCACACGGTCTGACCAGTATCGATTCCATGAGGCCCACGTTTTCAGTGGCTCACGCCCAAGAATGACAACATGTAATTTTTCAGGCGGGAAACCTGCATCTAGCAGAACCTGTAGGGGGTTGAACAGGCACTCGGCATCAACATAGGGCCCCAAGGTTTCCTTCACCATAATACGTGAGCTAGAGTTAGATGGAATAGACCAAGGACGATTGTTCCCCATCAAAGACCAGCGCAATGCATTTTTCATTGGCTGAAAGTAGGATTCAACCCCGCTGGCACCGAATACACGGAGCAAGATTGTCGAACCACTGCGACAAGGGGAAACCACTAGGATTATCTTCGGTACTAGCGCTGGTGCCATTTCAAGATAAGCATACCCAGTTGCTTGTTTTTTCAGGGTCATAGCACCTTAATAATGAAGAGAAGTAGTGTGGTTTGTATAAGTCGTTAAATTCTTAAGGTAAAAATCTAGAGGATTTAGTGTATTGAATGTAGCCCACATCCTATAAATTTTTACCAATAGCACGAGCAAACGCTTCATACATTGCCGGTATGCGAATATGCTTTTTCTTTAACTCTTCCATCCGCGTAGCGACAATAAACTGCTGCCCAGTGACGACGGGTACACCGTCATAATTTTTATTTGAATCAATAATCACTAAGGCCATGCGCGCTGCAAGTTGCCCTTGTTCAAATGGAGAAACCCCGATTGCCAAGCTGCCACCATCTTCAACATTTAATGCGCTGGTCCCAATGACAGGAACCTTAGTATTGGCTTCAGTCCATGAGACAACCTCTTCCGGTGGAACTAACTTTGGATCAGTCGCCGACCGCGCCAACTCACGATAACTGCTAATCATAATGAAATCTACTTGTTTACCAACTTGCAAAATTTTCTCTTGCCACTCATCATAGGTTCCCACCTGGACCGAATCTACCAGTCGCATGGGCTTCCAGTCAAAGCTCTTGATTTGGGTGTGATCAAAATTTGCAGACGCAGATTTATCAGCAATACTAAATAAGAGCGGCGCTGCACCGTAGTTATTTAGCTTAGCAATTTCGATGAGTGCATTGCGATAGGCCATCAGTGGTTTTAGCTCTATGACCCCTGTCACATTTTGTGCGCCTAGGTATCTATAGCCGATGATGTCAGACTCTACCCCTGCAAAAACGACCTTAATACTGGGGTGGTTAACATAATCGCGCGCCACTAAATCCTGCGCCTCATCATCGATAGCAATTAATATATTGGGTTTCCACTCTTCGATGGTCTGTTTGACGGTATTAGTGGCAGTGCGACGGGATTGTGCATCCGGATAATTATTCAAACCCATATATTGCCAACGTAAAGAATAGGAACCTTTCTTTTCTAACACTCGCATGAGTCCAATATTGACATCTTTAACCCACGGGTCGGCACTGTTGTAGCTATGCACTATTAGGATCCGAGGCCGACTGATGCTTTCGTAGATAAATAAACTAGCAACTCCGACCAAAAATACCGAGATGAGTACATTGACAATTTTGCGAAGAGGTAATGCCATGTTACAAAATCCCTAAGTAATGCCAGAATGGCATTGAGGCATAAATTCCTAGCAGCTTGATGAGTGTTATTAGGATATTTAACACTAGGAAGTTCCGTTCTTCATAAGGGCTGCCAGATATTTTTTTAAACAGGGTATAAGACCCATTTTGGTAGGCAAAGAACCAGCTACTGCCCATCGTTAATATGATAAATCCAACAAGCCAGGAATTGATTCCACTAAAGCTAGCAATGGGTATAAAGATAGCGGCCAAAATGATCATGGTGAGATTAATTGGCAGAATAAACCGCAAGGATAAGATGACACCAGATAAGAGCAGAATGAATAAACTCAAATTGTCGCGCATCAGTTCGGTAATCCAGGCCAATTGACCAACCAGAATTTTGTCCGCCCCAAGGAAGTGTATGGTGTTGAATAGCCCTAACAGCCCACCCAAAAGCATTAGGAAAGGCCAGTCAATTGAGGTTTGAAATTCTTCCTTCGTAAGGGAGCTAAATAGTAGCAAACCAAATAAGACAGTCAATACGATCCAGACCGGAGCAATTTTGTGTACGCTGTAGGTTGCAACCACAATACTGAACAGCACTATTCCAAGAGCTGCAGCCCATTCCTTCTTACTCATCGGCCCCAATACCTTGAGTTGTAGGTCTACGATATGGCTCGAGAGTGGCAAAGCATCCTGATTGCGGAACATGAGTTTGCTAATAATGAGATATGCAAGGAGCATTACGATGCCGCTCACCGATCCAGCGAAAAGCCAATAGAGCCAATGAAACTGGTCTTGCAATTGCATGGATAGCATGCCAAAAATCACAAAATTAGCACTCATCCCAGTCAGAAAAATGCCTGAGAACAGGGTGGAGCCTGTAAATGCCGCGGCTGATAAGCGGGTTGCAGCGCGACTGCCGTTCGCATAATGTATAGCGTGAAGCATGTCTTTGAGCATTGGAGTAACTACTGCAATGCGACCATTGCCTGTGGGTACGATTGGCGTGAGGAAGATACCCATCAGCAGAAGATTTAGCTCATAGCAGAATTGATTGTGCGGCATATAGCGCAATAGCAATAACAGTACACGTAGAGCTAAGCCTGATCCAATAATGATGGCCGATAAGCTAAGTACGCTGACCGCCATAAAAAAACTGGGGGAGGAAAATCCCGACAAGACCACTGATACTGGCGCCATACCGGCTAGGGTAATGCTCAATATTGCAAAGAATCCCGGTACGAACTCCGGTACAAGGCGAAACACCCACATCAAAACTGTCGCAGTCAGAATTGCTATTAATAACTTTAACTCAAGGGCTAGCCCAAAGTGGTCGCCCCACAAGATTACTCCAGCAGGTAGCAGTAATGTCGCTAACCAACCGATGCTTGCGACCATCTCTGCTGACTTATTAATGGGTTTAGCTTTTTCTTCGTTTGGGATTTTAAAATCCAACTTTTCAATGAAGTGTGAAACTAGTGAAACCCAGAGCTCTTGACGTACAGAAGGATGGTTAAGTAGTGCCTCGGCTAGGGCGTGATGGGAAATTCGCAAAATTCGAACGGGCCCTTTGGCAGTTGCACTAGAGAGATAGCGAACCCCACCAAGGGCTGCCTCTTCCCCTAAGAATCCTGCTGGACCAACTTTTACTGCCTCACTCTGGGTTGCGATTTCTACTTCGCCTTCTAGAACCAGACAAGTATCATGAACCTCATCGCCAAGCTTAAACAGGACATCACCCGAAGCAAGCGTTTCCTCGTGAGTCATCGGCAATAGCCGTGCCTTGATCTCGCGTGGCAGCCTAGATAGGATCGGTGCATCGTCGAGGACTGAAGCGTGTTGGTGGATGGGGGGCTGATTCATGTGTATTGGCTATGGGAAATAGGTATTGGCAGCTCGGGCAAATGCCTCATGAATTGCAGGAATAGTTAACTTCCTGGCCTTGAGCTTTGATTCACTCATATACACCACGTATTGCCGGGTGGATTCTGTAGGTATATCTTTTGGCGCTTTCCCCAAAATAATGGCTTCTGCCATATCACCCGAAATCTCACCCTGTTCCAATGGCGAGGGGCCAACTGATATGGGTGCACCATCCTCAACATTAAACCCTTGTATACCCAACGGAATAGCTACTGAATTTTTTTCAGTCCATTCCATGACGGTTTTTGCTGATACAAAATTCTTGGCTTGTCCCGGTGTTTTGAGCAAATTGCGATAGTTAGCAAAAATAATGAAGTCTGCCGTCTTTTCGGCATCGATCACTACCTTTTTCCATTCATCAAAACTTGCAACCAGTTTTGAATCTACTAGCTTAATAGGGGCCCAGTCCTGATCAAGGATGTAGCGCTCGTTAGCAAGGATTGAATCAGACCGGTCACCAATATTGATAAAACGAACTTTATCCGCTGCTATTCCTTTGGCCTTGGCAACCTCGATCATGGTCTCTCTCAGGGCAACAAGGGCTTTGCGTTCGACAATGCCAGTGACATTATTAGCCTTATCGTAGCCATACTTCGATGGCTCGCCATTAATGGCGGCATAAACAATCTTAATCGTTGGATGATTTACATAGTTCTTGGCAACATATTGCTGCGCAGCGTCGTTAACGGCCAAAATGACATCTGGTTTCCAGTCCTCAATAACTTTTATGGCGCTGTTAGCAGCGCGCTTACGGAACGGCTCATCGGTGTGGCGTTTTAAATCGAGGTAGTGCCAGCGGACAGTGTAGGCTGTCGGATTATTGAGGGCTCGACGAATACCGGCGTCAATGTCGCGCGTCCAAGAATAATCATTGAAATAGCTTTGCACTACTAGAATGCGTGGCCTACTGGTGTTCAGATGAACAAGATAAGCCCCTGCGCAGACAAAAAACAGCAAGGCTAGCCACTGCGGTAGGCGAAGTATTCTCATAAGATATTTAAATACTTCCAGTAAGGAATCGAAGCGTACAGGGCTGCAATCTTGATGAGACTAACCACAAGATTGTGCTTGAGCATAAGGGAGGTGTTATAGGTGCCAGGGCCCGCGATATCGGCGAACTGCAGATAGTAGTGACACTGATACGGTAACACCCATAATTCTGCAAGTAGCAGGATCGCAAACCC
Organism: uncultured beta proteobacterium; assembly: GCA_903845455.1. Taxonomy (GTDB): domain Bacteria; phylum Pseudomonadota; class Gammaproteobacteria; order Burkholderiales; family Burkholderiaceae; genus Polynucleobacter. The sequence continues at coordinate 11,980 of CAIMXN010000103.1, forward strand.
AACGATCCATGGGTTCAAACCCATAGTGTCGGCTAGGGTGATAAAAATGGTCGCCAAGATTGCTGTCGCTGGTGCAATCGGCATCACAATTCGTACCAGCAGCATAGCTCCAATAAGTAAGGCGATAAACACTGGAAAATCCTTAACCATGTATTCCCCGATCCAGAGAAGATGGGTGGTGATTAACTTATCTAAGCCAAGGAAATTGAGGGAGCTGACTAATCCGATGGTGGCACCAAAGAAAATCAGGAACGACCAGTCGATCTCCTTGCGAAACTCTTCAACGCTAAGGAATCCCATGGCCAATAAGAAGGAGATCATCCCCATGCCGATCCAGGATGGCGGAATTTGATGAATATTAAAAGTGATAACACCCAGAGCAAATAGCAAAATAGTGATCAGTGCAGCCCATTCACGCAGCTTCATTGGCCCTAACAAATAAAGCTGTCCCTGAATTTGCGAGCGGGTAAGGGCGGGTTTTTCCGTATTTCGGAAAAATACATACAAGCTGGCAATATATAGTACCAACATGATGCCGCCAACCACTGCACCAGCTAAAAACCAATCGATCATCTGAAACTGTGCCTGAATCTGGCTGGGCATCATTGCTAGAACCAGAAAATTATTCGCCTTACTGGTCAATAACACAGCTGACATTAAGGTTAATCCACCAAAAGTCGAAGCAGCAACAGCCGTTGCAGCCTTTCCCCCCTTGCGCAAGCGCAAAGAGCTGATTAAGCCATCCATGAGTGGCGCTACTAGCGCAACTCGACCGACGATTGCGGGGACTATGGGTGTGAGAAATAAACCGGTTGTGGCAATGCTCAAATTAAATCCGAGTTGATTTTTCGGAAACAAGCGCAACAACCATAGTAGAAAGCGATAGCTTAAGCCAGACTCGGTAATAACCACGCCCACACCAAGCACGCTTAAGGATAGGAAAAAAGAGTCCGACACAAAGCCCGACATAGCAACTTTGGGCGGTGCTAGACCCAGACCCATGGTAGCGGCAAGCACAAATAGCCCGGGGACATATTCAGGGACAAGCCGGAATGCCCACATAGACAATGTCAGCGATAGCAGCGACAAGAAGAGCAGGGCATTATGTTCTAGTTGCAGTGGTGCCCCAAACTCCATTATTAGGGCTGGCAACGCTAATGTAACTACCCATCCCAGCACCATTATCCAGGGTGGGTTTCCCTCATTTTCTAAGTCCGCCTTTTCAAGCGAAAGACCGTGGCTTTCCAGTAAATGGCCTCCAGCTCTATCGGTTAGACTGGGATCATCACGCAAGAGGTCAGTTACTCCCTCCTCGGGCAATACTAGTATTCGGCAGTCCGTTGTCGCAATAACACTGGCATGGTGTAGCGTAGCCCCCAAAAATACTTCGCCAATAACATCTTCAACAGATATTAGGCCATTGGGCGATTGCAAGGCACACTGCCCTTCCATGATGACGAAGAGTTGGCTAGCTATATCTCCCTTTTGCACCAATGTATCACCGGCCTTTAAATAGCGCTCTTCAAGGTAGGGGATAGCGCGCGCCAAAGCTGCTTTTGAGCATTTATCCAGTAAGGGTAAACGAGAGAACTTTTGTTCAATCTGGTCAGCTGAGAATGAGATCATCTTTTTGGTGCATCAACTAGCACAAGCATGTTATTGGCTTGAGCAGGTCTTGAGCTATTTAGGCAGTCAATTCTTATTTTTAATCTCATGGAAATCTGACTTCTTGATGTAAAACAATAATGTTAATTAGTGTAGCAAAAGAATCAGATTTAGGTGCGGTAAGCGCTAAATGTGAGCCAGTATTTAAGCGGGTGTTATATCCCCCTTTTTTACTTCCAAATAAAGTTTTCTACTGTAATTACGTAGGGTTCAGAAGAAATTGCTTTTGGGCCTAAATAGGGTCGGTCGGTATATAGAATCAACACAATAAATAGCGCAAGCAGAATTGAAACTGAGCTTACTCCAAAAAGGTGGAAGTGATGACCAGTAAAGCCGATGAGGTAGACAGCGATAATGCATAGGAATGAGCACATAACTAAAATGAACCACATGATGGGTGGAATATTAGAGTCTGGGCTTGCAGCAAATAAACGTTCAGTCCGCGCCGAATATACTGTAGTAAGGTTATCTAGCAAGAGGTCTTTTTCATGGCTTAATTCTGGTTTTTTTGTAATGTCCAAGGAAACCACTTTTTTATGGATTTTATCTAAGACTTTATTACCAGGAAAGCTGACAGTAGGAAGACCCTGCATCTGATCAAGCCATTCTTGAGAAACCACTATGTTGACATACTGGGTTAATAATTCTCTAATTTCTGTTCGATCAGCATCTGAGAATCCTTGTGTATTTTTTTGCACTAGCGAGATTGCATTTGCCTCATTAACGACTAGATCTGAAGCATGGTTATAGGTTGTAATAGTAGTTACCAAAGTAAAACCTAGAATGAGGGCGGCCGTTACGCCAAGAGCATCCAAAGGCTTTTCTGAAAAACGATAGTGATCTTTTTTCTCATGATCATCATTTTTATGAACTCGTGACCTAAATGCGTACATTCCAAAAATACTAGCAAATATGTAAAAAGCCACGATAGATAAAGACCACGTCCAAGTAGGATAGGTAAACACCTTAACGGAGAATGGTATACCGTCATCAGCGGCCTCATCATTAGGGGATTTAAACAGTTTTATATTTGCTTCAGATAGCTGAAAACCTATTGCCCCATTTCGGCCTGGTAATGGATCTAGGAACCACTTTTTATAAATCTTTTCCATTTCATTACTGGAGAATAATTCCTTAATGGTGCTATCTACCAGAGCTTTAAATTGAGGATTATTTTTGCGGAACATAATGGCAGTCGGCATATCTGCTAGGCCTTCATGCAATAAACCAAATTCTTCTTCCTTACCTTTAAAAGTAACTAAGCCAGCAGCAATGGCTGCGCCAATGACAAAGGCATCTGCTTTTTTATTTAGTAATTTAGTAAAAGCCTCTTCCTGGTCAGCGACATAAACCCTGTTGAAATGGTAGTCTTCCCTTTTTTCTTGTAAGCGCATGCTGGCAGCGAATGCGGATCCAGGGTCCACTGCTAAGGTTTTGCCATCCAAATCTTTAATACTTCTATAGTTATCTGCTTTGCGGACCACGGCATTTTCTTGATCAATGTAAATAGAAGTTGAGAATGCAATAAATCGCTCTCGTTCTTTCGCATGAGTACTTGAACCACATTCCATGTCAATGGTGTTATCTAGCAACTTGGGTATCCGATCGGATCCAGAGACAAGAATGTAATTCACCTTTAAGTTAGGCATTTTCAAATTGGTTTTGATGGCCTCAGCTATTTTGTTGCAGATATCGATGGTGTAGCCAATCGGTATTTTGGAGTCAGGCGTTTGTAGATAAGAGTAGGGAATAGACGAATTACGAAATCCGATATTGATTACTTGTGCGCGTGCAATCTCTTCAAGCGTATTGATTTCAACAGCCTTACTCTGAAAGCTTAAGCTCCATAAAAAAACTATAAAAATAGTCAATAAACTTTTATTCATGTCGTGCCTATTTTATTTCTTGGGTATAGCTTAGCTTGAAATCTATTTATAGCTCAATCTTTGTTTGATCAATGGCGATTTTAATCCCTTCTCCAAATACTGCTGACACTACTGATAATGGATAGACCCCCAATTTTATGAGTTTCATAAGATGGCTTGGTGGAGGCTATTTTGAGATTAAGAGCCTAATAAATCCAGAATCAGTTTGACTCCTTTTTCTACTGATACCTCAGTAGTCTGAATATGCAACTCAGGGTTCTGAGGTCTTTCATAGGGTGAATCTATTCCTGTAAAGTTCTTGATTTCCCCAGCTCGTGCTTTCTTGTAGAGGCCTTTGGGGTCGCGCTTCTCTGCTTCCTCCAAAGGTGTATCAATGAATATCTCGAAGAATTCGTCTTTTGCAAAAAGCGTTCTTGCCTGCTCTCGGTCGGTTCTGAATGGAGAAATGAAGGTGACTAGTACTATCAGGCCGGCATCGACCATAAGTTGTGCAACTTCGACAACCCGCCTCACATTTTCAATCCGATCTGCTTCTGTAAAGCCCAAGTCTTTATTAAGACCGTGGCGGATATTATCGCCATCTAAAATATAGGTATGCTTACCTTGTGCAGTGAGATTTTTTTCCACCAAGTTGGCGATGGTACTTTTCCCAGAGCCAGAGATACCCGTGAACCATAGCACTGCAGGTTTTTGGTTTTTAAGGCTAGCTCTCTTTTCTTTATCGACTGTAAAGAACTGTGTGACGACATTCTTTGCAGTGCGTAAGACAAGGTCGATCATTCCTGCAGCCACCGTATTATTGGTCAGCCTGTCGATCATAATAAAACCGCCAGTTACTTTATTTTTTAAGTAGGGATCAAATACCAAGGCTTGTTCAGTTGAGATACTGCAAACACCCACTTCATTGAGCTTAAGCTCGCTAGCTGCAATCTTTTCTAATGTGTTGACGCTAACTTGATGGTGAATGCGAGTAATCGTGGCATTAACTGTTTTTGTACCTAGTTTTAAGAGATAGCTGCGTCCTGGAAATAGGGGCTCATCATGCATCCAAACGATATGGGCTTCAAACTGGTTTGCCGTCGTTGCGGGATCGCTCTTGCTACAAAGTACATCACCCCTTGAGATATCAACTTCATCGGTGAGGGTTAGGGTAACCGCTTGTCCTGCAATTGCTTTACTGAGAATACCAGCGCGAGTCACGATGGATTTGACAACCGCTTCTCTGCCCGATGGTTCAACCCGAATACTATCGCCTTGGGCAATCGAACCGGACACAATGGTGCCAGCAAACCCGCGAAAATATTGATCTGGGCGGTTTACCCACTGTACTGGCATCCGAAAAGGTTTATGTAAGGCTTTATCCTGTTCTAAAGGAACAGTTTCTAAAAAGCCCATCAGAGTATTGCCGTGATACCAGGCCATATTAGTACTTGGGGTTGTGATGTTGTCACCCCTAAACGCAGACATCGGTATGGGTGAAATTTGTGTAATTCCAAGATCTTTAGCAAACGCTAGGTATTCATCAACGATCTTTTGATAGACTTGTTCATCATAGCCAACTAAATCCATTTTGTTGACTGCCAAGATAATTTGTTTAATCCCAACTAGAGAAACTAAATAGCTATGGCGTTTTGTTTGAGTTAGCATGCCTTTGCGCGCGTCAATGAGCACAATTGCTAAATCCGCCGTCGAGGCACCGGTAATCATATTACGGGTGTATTGTTCGTGTCCTGGGGTATCAGCAACAATAAATTTGCGTTTATCGGTTGAAAAGAAGCGGTAGGCTACATCAATCGTGATACCTTGCTCACGCTCGGCTGCTAGACCATCTACTAAAAGGGCAAAGTCGATTTCATCTCCCTGAGTCCCCATTTTTTTAGAATCTGCTTCTAGTGCTTCTAGTTGATCTGCAAAGATCATTTTGGATTCATAAAGCAAGCGACCAATTAAAGTGCTTTTGCCATCATCGACACTGCCGCAGGTAATAAAGCGCAAGAGCGTTTTATATTCATGACTCTTGAGATATACCTCAATATCAGATTCAATTAAATCAACCCTTTGGTCCATCAGAAATATCCTTCTTGCTTCTTCTTTTCCATTGAAGCCGCTCCGTCATGATCAATCGCTCGACCTTGGCGTTCAGAAGTTTTAGTGAGGAGCATCTCTTTAATAATTTCAGGCAATGTGCTAGCCAAAGACTCCACGGCACCAGTTAAAGGATAGCAACCCAAGGTACGAAAACGTACACTTTTCATTTGAGGTACCTCACCTTTACCTAATGGCATGCGTTCATCGTCAACCATAATCCAAGCACCATCTCGAAATACTACTGGGCGAGTATTGGCAAAGTAGAGGGGAACGATCGCAATATTTTCAAGGTAGATATATTGCCAAATATCGAGCTCAGTCCAGTTAGAAATTGGAAATACTCGAATACTTTCCCCTTTGCGTTTCCTGGTGTTATAAATACTCCAAATTTCTGGGCGCTGTTGTTTTGGATCCCAGTGGTGCTGTGTATTACGAAATGAAAAAATACGTTCTTTAGCTCGAGATTTTTCTTCATCCCGTCTTGCGCCTCCAAAAGCAATATCAAATTGATGATGATCCAATGCTTGTTTTAAACCTTGGGTTTTCATGACATCAGTATGAATTTGGGAGCCATGGGTAAACGGATTAATATTTAGTCTTACGCCTTCGGGGTTAATGTGGGTAATGAGCTCAAAGCCATGCTCTTTGGCCATCTTGTCGCGGAAGGCGTACATTTCCTGAAACTTCCAACGCGTATCTACATGTAATAAAGGGAAAGGCAGTGTTGCTGGGTAAAACGCTTTTAGCGCCAAGTGCAACATCACAGCGCTATCTTTGCCAATGGAGTACAGCATCACAGGGTTATCTGCCTCAGCAACAACTTCGCGCATGATATGAATGCTTTCTGCCTCCAAACGTTGTAAATGCGTGAGGGCATTTAATCCTATGGAGGCATTCATAAATTTGCCTGAGGTGTGGATAAGTTCATCAGAAGGTTGTAATTGGGTAGTCTGCATTATTGGGATGCCATTTCAGTTTTCAGTAACACGAAAATGGCGCCTATCTTGAGGTCAATGGATATTGTTTCATTTTAAGTAAAAGATTATTTCTACGTTCACCACTTTTTTCTGTAAAGGAGGTTGACTCAGCATATTAATGGGATTAATGGGATTTAAGGGCTTTAAAGGCATTATCTTAATAAAAGAGCCGCTCTAATACTCTCAATAGCTCTCATAAAGCTATGAATTTCTGTTGTAAAGTGAAATACAACTTGGCAGGTGTCCTGCTCTAGAAAAGTTACTGATGACAGAAGGCCCCTAAGTGAGCTTTAAAAGACATAAAATTAAAATTGCTATGTTCGGTAGCCTGTATTGGGGGTACGCCGTATTAAGCGAGTTATTAAAAGGTTCAATGAGCGAGATGGTGGAGGTGGTTGGGGTTGTGACTGACCCAGCATCCTCGAACTTGGCCATTGATCAAGGTGGTCTCTGGCAATATCCCCATACTGCGCTGGAAGCAAAAATGGTGAATATCTTAGCTAGCAGTGCGGCAATAGAGGTTTACCAATCTCGAGTCGACTCTGATGGCTTCTATAGTCTTTTGACGGAGAAGTGGGAGCCTGATTTATGTGTGATGGCCACCTTTGGGAAAAAAATTGATACGCGACTGATTAATTTCCCACCTCTAGGATTTTATAATCTTCATCCCTGCATTCAGGATAGTTGGCCAACACACTATGCTTCAGAAAATTCTCTTGAGAAATTAATCGAAGATAAAAAAGAGTACGCCATTGTTGCAATGCATGCACTAGATGAAAAGATTAATCACGGGCCTTTGCTAGCAACTTCAGACAAAATTTATATTCCCCCTGGGTCAAGCGTGGTTGATGCCTATAAACTTTTATCAGCCCCAGCTGCGAAGCTTGCTGCAAATGAAATGATTAAGATCATTCAACGTGAAATGGTTTCATAATGATGTGTTATGGTTGCTTTGCAACTACATGTCGTTTAAAAATAATCTGCAAAGCCTAGAAAACCAGTGGTGAAATTTTAATTCTCTAAAGAAATAAATTTATTATGGATATCGATTTTTCATTACGCACTAGAGTTGGTCGACGTAATATTTTGCTGGTGGCAGCAGGCATTTTTCTTCTAATCACATGCCTGATTGGCGCGTCTACTTATTATTTATTTCCCAAAAATCAAATAGTCATTGCTGCTGGACCTAAGGACAGTTACTTATATACACTTGCAGAGAACTATGCGGTTCAGTTAAAGAAAAGGGGTGGTGTTGATGTTGAAATTATCGAAACCTCTGGTGTACTTGAAAATCTAGCCCTATTAAATGACCCAAGAAAAAATGTTGATTTTGGTATCTTGCAAGGTGGGATCACTAATTCAACGCAGTCTCCTAACCTGGTTTCATTAGGGAGTCTCTTTTATGACCCTATCTGGATTGTGTACAGGGCCAACTTAGGTAATATTGATCAACTGAGCCAGCTCAAAGGCAAGCGCATAGCCATCGGTACAAAGCAAGATGCTAGCCAATCTATTGCCATAAAACTCTTGCGGTCGGCTGGCATAGATTCATCAAATGCCACATTTGTTGATAAGAGTGAAGCAGCGGCTGCTAAAGAGCTTCTCACCAATCAATTAGATGCCATGGTTTTTCTTTCTCCGCCTGAAGATCCCGTTGTCAGAGCCATTTTTAATAATCCAGCTTTGCATGTAATGAATATGTCTCAGTCTGAGGCAATTAATCGTAACTTACGTTCTTTCACGGTTATTACTTTGCCATTTGCCACGATTGATCTTGCCACATCAAAACCTGCAGAAAATATAAAGGTGATGGCTACAACCGTCACCATTGCTGCTAGAAAAGAAACCCATCAAGCCCTTATTTATTTATTGATGGGGGTCATTGATGAGGCTCATGAGTCACCCACCTTAATTAGCAATGAGAATGAGTTCCCAGCCGATAAAGACGTTGATTTACCTCTAAGCGATACCGCAGATAACTATTACAAGAAAGGCAAGCCATTTTTACAGCACTATTTGCCATTCTGGGTCGCAAGTTTTGTTGAAAAAATGATTTTTCTACTGATTTCTTTTGCGGCGCTTGGCTACCCATTGATGAGTATTTATCCTGCCTATCAGTGGTTTATCAATCGTAAAATAGATGAGCTCTATAAGAAACTCCATCACCTGGAGAGGGAGTTATTTGAGAGGAAGATTGATCCAGCAGAATTTAAAGAAAAAATAATGCAATTAGATGAAAAAGCCCAAAGTCTTTTGGGGCATTTTGATATGCCGCTGGCTTTTTACCATCGCTTGTATACCTTTCGAGATCACATTAAAAAGGTACTGCGTTGGAGGGCCGGCAACGCTCAACCGAGTTCAGAATCTATTTAGTGGCGATTTCTATTCCTTAAAGCCCTTTGGGCACAATGTTCCACTCACGACGTAAGTCCGTTAACTGACGATTCGCATAATCAAAGAAATTAATGTCAGTGATTAAATCAATGCTGCATTCTCTACCACGTCTTAGTGCATCAGCAATACGCTTCGGACCATTGTTAACCTCAAGTTCGTGACCTAAGTGGGCTGCAGAGCCCACAATCGTTTTCAATAACCCACCTTGGAAAATGCTGAGGACTCCTAAAAATGCCATGACAGCAGCGGGTGATTCAGTTGCCATAGAGCTATATGCACCTACTTCCATCTCACCGATGCCATCTGAGTCATATTCTGCAAGAACATGAATCCAGTCATGGTGGGCAACAGATTGATTCACACCACCAACTACACCCGGAAAAGAAAACCCACGTTTTTTATAGAAATCCCATAAGCCTCGACCTAAACTTCCGGCAGGGCAGTTTTCTAAAGATTCAAATTGCGCTGTCACTTGTGTCGACTCTTCTAACGTGAGCATCACTGCATTGATCCCATGTTGTTTTTCTAACTGGGCAAATTTTGGCAAGGTGAGTGCTTTATCGTGGTAATAATTCGTACGATAAAAGTCTTGCTGTGCCTGCGCAATGGATTTTTTGGCTAAGTCACGCACTAAGGCTAAACCAGAATTTTCGATCCCCAATTGATTTGCCCATGAGGTAATCGAATCAGATACCTCTTGCGGGATTTCGCTACAGAGCATTTCAACCGAAAGCATGAGGTCAATCACTTCATTGCGCTTCCCACGTTCAGGAATGGCCTTCGCAAATTGTTCAACATTGATACTGGGAAGGGTTAAAAAATCACAATCGTATGACATTAAGCCTTTAAAGACTGTGGTGAGAAAAAGGGGCTGAAAATCATCTGACCAACCATTAATGCGACAGGCGCCGACTACTGCAGCAGCCATGAGAGGAGCATCAGTTGGTGTGGTGTGTTTGAAAAACATGATTTACCTTAATATGAGCAATTGGATAAAGAAAGCCTGCATATTATAAATATGCTACTTGGCTCATGCCATTTTCTGTGAGTAATTGAGAGGATTTTTGGCTAGAGGCTAATACATTCAGTTCATTCAATGCCCTATTTCAGGGTAGATACGCCGGCCTTTAGCTAGCTTTTTTCAATTTAAATCAGCCCTTTGACGGCTGGACCCCTCTTAAACCGCACACCCTGGAAAAGTACTAGCACCGATTAAAACCTGAAATAGATAGCACTTAATTCTGGAGAACTCATGAAGCACTTTTTCTGCCTATTTTTTACCCTCATATGTTGCGGGGTAGTACATGCTCAAACAAGCTATGAATTACCTAAAGTTTGGCAGGGGTTTGTCACGGTGACCTCCATTGGTGCGCAAGATAGACATAATCCAAGGCATGAGGGCAATGTTGGGAAAGACAAGGCTATTACAGGCTGGAATACTTATCAAATTCCATTCACCTTAACTGTTTTGCGTCAAGAAGGGCGTCATCTTCAATTAAGTTATCAAAGTGAGCATATTCAAACCGATGACATTGGCACACTTTCGGCTGATGGCAAGCAATTACAAATTGCTTTTATCAACGGCACTGGTGTTTATGAAATCAATGGTAATAAGATGACGGGTTGTGGCTCGACTCGCGGCGGAAAAGGCAATTTTGCGCATTGGTTACAAAGTTATTCGACATGGTGCGCAGAATTAGTGGCTATCCATTAATGATGTTGACTGCTTAAAATAGGGGTAAAGATATTGTGGATTTTGAACTAACTTTAAATAGCGGGGCTCCATCGGCCGTTGCGAGTGCCGCAGTCCGTGAGTATGCGCTTGCTTATGGATTAACGCCGCAGAAGGCAATTCGTTTGCAAGCATTGCTCGAGCAAATGATCTTTGAGTCTAGGCAGCGAGAGTGTGTTGCTAGTGCGGATGAGCTCAAGATTCGGGTAATGCATGCTGATGGTAAATTACAAATTGAGGTACTTGACTACCGCCTTCCCATCAATCAAGGCGATGTTCATCATTCTGAGGCTCGGCGCCTGATTGCATTAGGATTTGCTGATCAGATCCAGATTAAAACCATTGGTAATACTGGCAATAGCTCGATTTGTTCAGTCTCTCTTAACGACCATGGCTCTATATTTTTAACAGGGTCTGAAGTTCTCTCAGAAAATTCACCAGCAGTTTCAGATGAGGATGTTGCTAAATTAGTCATCCGCAAGATGGTGCCAGGTGACGCAATGAATTTAGCAAGATGCGTTTATCGTTGCTACGGATACAGCTACCCCAATTCAATGCTCTATCAACCTAAACTTGTTGCACATGCCTTGCATCAAGGCTTGATGCATTCTGCAGTTGCAGTGAGGTCTGATGGGGAGGTCGTAGGGCACTGTGCATTGTCTTTTTCTCA
>CAIMXN010000104.1 GCA_903845455.1 uncultured beta proteobacterium
GCAGCTTTAAAAATCTCATTGCCATGCACTGCAATCAAAGCCTTGTTGGCGGTTACCACATGCTTACCGGCAGCAATCGCTTCAAGTACTAAGTCTTTAGCAATGCCATAACCACCGATCAACTCAACCACGATATCAATCTCAGGGTTGTTAATTACAGCACGAGCGTCATTAACGACTTGCGCATGGTCTTTCACCAATTCTTTGGCTTTTTGTACATCCAGGTCAGCAACAGTATGAATGTGAATACCACGTCCAGCGCGACGCTGAATCTCATCTTGGTTGCGCTCGAGAACAGTAAATACGCCAGTACCCACAGTCCCCATACCTAACAGACCTACTTGAATCGGTTTCATGTTGCCTTTGCTACAGTTGAAGAAGCTTTACGACCATGCTTTTGACGATAGCGCTCCAGAAAACGTGCGAGACGACCAATAGCTTCTCTCAATACATCTTCATGGGGCAAGAACACAACACGGAAATGGTCGGGCTTTACCCAATTAAAACCAGTTCCTTGAACTAGTAACACTTTTTCCTCTCGCAGAAAATCGGCAATAAACTGCTGATCATCTTCAATCGGATACATCTCAGAATCTAATTTTGGAAACAAGTACAAAGCAGATTTAGGTTTGAAACAAGTCACACCAGGAATTTCTGTGATGAGCTTCCAGGCAAGATCGCGTTGCTTTGCTAAGCGCCCGCCCTCACTTACGAGATCATTAATACTTTGATAGCCACCAAGCGCAGTTTGAATTGCGTATTGACCAGGCACGTTTGCGCAGAGGCGCATTGAGGAGAGCATATTAAGCCCCTCAATGTAGTCACGTACCATTTCTTTATCACCTGATACCACCAGCCAGCCAGCGCGGTAGCCACAAGAACGGTAGTTCTTAGACAGGCCGTTGAAAGTGATAATGACGACATCAGTCGATAAGGATCCCAAGGAAATATGCTTCTCTTGGTCATACAACATCTTGTCGTAAATCTCATCGGCAAACAAAATTAAACCGTGCTCGCGCGCAATCTCGGTTAACTCGAGTAACACTTCTTTAGAATAAATGGCGCCGGTTGGATTATTGGGATTGATCACCACAATCGCTTTAGTGCGAGACGTAATCTTTTTACGCAAATCCGCTAAATTAGGAGCCCACTCTTTCGACTCGTCACATAAATAGTGGACGGGTGTTCCACCAGAAAGACTCACAGCAGCTGTCCACAGCGGATAGTCAGGCGCTGGAACTAGCACCTCATCGCCATCATTCAATAGAGCATTCATTGACATCACAATGAGCTCAGAAACTCCGTTGCCGGTATAAATGTCATCCAAAGTGACGCCTTGGATCCCTTTTTCTTGGCAGTACTGCATGATTGCCTTACGAGCTGCAAAGATCCCTTTGGAATCAGAGTACGCTGAGGCATTACTCAAATTGCGGATCATGTCGCGTTGAATCTCTTCAGGAGGATCGAAGCCAAATACCCCCACATTCCCGATGTTCAATTTGATGATTTTTTGACCCTCTTCCTCCATGCGCTGAGCAAGATCAAGCACAGGCCCACGAATGTCATAACAGACGTGATTGAGTTTTTTGGACTTAAGGATCGGTTTCACAATAAATTAAAGGTAAGTTCTTGAAATCTGAGAAAAAACAGCTAGCTATAATCCATATAATTATGACAGAGAGTGCATGTGAAGCTTCAATCTGACCCCCATTCAGGAACGAATTCGATCACCGGCTACGGTAATGGCTACGTAGAGATCAATAAGATCCCTTATCGCCATGCGGTTTTGATTAGCTCCGATGGGGCTATCTCAGCATGGCCAGTCCAGACCTTTCAAGATCTGCAGCCTAGCCATTTTGAGCAAATGGTTGGTCTACAGCCCGAATTAATCATTATTGGAACCGGCAATAAACAACACTTTCCCAAACCTGAGCTACTCCAAACGCTCATTTCAGCGAAGATTGGTTTTGAGCTCATGAACTCCCAGGCGGCCTGCCGCACCTACAATATTTTGGTAGGTGAAGGTCGTCGCGTCTTGTTGGCACTGATTGTGGAAGCAAACTAATGCAATTAGGTCAAACTAAGCAGTTGAACCTCTTAAATCCCAGCAAAATGCTCTTGCTGGCTTTGGTTTACGCTCTCCTTTGGTTTGGCACCCTAAATTACCGTCACTTGATTCCATCCGATGAAGGGCGTTATGCAGAAATGGCACGCGAGATGTTAGTAACTGGTGACTGGGTAACGCCACGCTACAACGGCTATCAATATTTTGAGAAACCACCTCTACAAGTATGGGCTACTGCAGTTGCATTTAAAGCCTTTGGTATTGGTGATTGGCAAGCCAGGTTATGGACTGCATTGACTGGATTTTTAACCATCATTGCAGTCGGCCTTGCCAGCGCCAAACTGTCTGGCCCACGAGCGGGATTTTTATCGGCAGTCGTTTTGGCATCCAGCCCCATATGGGTCATCAGTGGACATATGAACTCACTCGATATGGGTCTTTCGGCATTTTTAGTAGCCGCACTATGCAGCCTAATGCTGGCGCAGACCTCACACAGTAAAACGAACACTCGCAATTGGATGTGGCTTTGTTGGGGATGTATGGCGCTAGCCACTCTATCAAAAGGGCTCATCGGCGGCGCCATTCCTGTCATGGTGTTGATTGCTTACTCCATTACCAATTGGGATTGGAAGATTTGGCAGCGCCTTCATCTCATCAGCGGCGCTATTCTTTTTTTGGTAATTGCAGCGCCTTGGTTTGTGCTGGTATCGCAACGCAATCCTGCATTTTTAGAATTCTTTTTCATTCACGAACACTTACAACGCTTCACCCAAGACGCTCATAGCCGCACAGGCCCCATCTACTACTTTATTCCCCTGCTAATCATTGGCTTTCTACCTTGGATATTGCAGTTACCAGGGGCGCTGGCTAAAGCATGGCGTGAGCGCTGGCGTGGCTTCTCCAGCGCTTGGTTGCTGGTGTGTTGGTGTGTGGTTATTTTTGCTTTCTTTAGCGTTTCACACTCCAAGTTACCGGGCTACATCATTCCTATTTTTCCAGCATTAGCAATACTTGTTGGAGTGCGGCTTGATCAACTCCTTGACGAACACAATTTACTAAAATTGACTTGGGCATTACAAACGCTCACTTTTGTAGTCTTAGGGGTAGTTGGCTTCCTATTCTTGCCAGCAATTAGCCAACAAGCCAGACCAGATGAAAGCCTTGCATATGCGCAATACACCCAGTGGGTCATTGCAGCATTAGTAGCGCTGATTATCTTTAGCTTATTGGCTGCATGGAAAAGCAAACGTAATGGTCTGCTCAGTATCACTAGTTTTGCTGGGGGCTTTTTTCTTTGCGCCATCATCGCTGGCACTGGTCACGAAACGCTAGGTCGCGCAGTATCGGGCATTGATTTGGTCAAACAAGTAAAAGCAGAAATCCCAGAAAATGTGAACTTCTATTCAGTGAATATTTTGGATCACACGGTGCCTTTCTATTTGGGCAGGACCATGATCATGGTGGCATCCCCAGACGAGTTAGAGTTTGGTGTTCAGCAAGAGCCACAGTTATGGATGCCAAACCTAAAAGCATTTACTACTCGCTGGCATGAAGATGCTACTGCCTATGCACTCATGGTTCCTGAGCAGTATGTTGAATTACAAAAACAAGGTCTACCAATGCAGGAAGTGGGCAGAGATTCACGAAGAGTGATTGTGAAACATCCCGATACAGCAAGCTCCACAAAACAATAAGGTTATCTATGTCAGCACTGCCATTCATTCCTTTTACTCGACCTAGCTTTGATCAAGAAACGATTGATGCTGTTGGTGAGGTACTTCGTTCAGGCTGGGTAACCTCAGGCCCTAAGCTTGCTGAATTTGAATCTACCTTAAGTGAATATTTTGGCGGACGTCCTGTGCGCTGTTTTGCTAATGGTACCGCTACGATGAAGATTGCCCTGCAGGTTGCCGGCATTGGTACAGGCGATGAAGTTATTACCACTCCTATCTCC
The DNA here is from genome assembly GCA_903845455.1 of uncultured beta proteobacterium. GTDB lineage: Bacteria > Pseudomonadota > Gammaproteobacteria > Burkholderiales > Burkholderiaceae > Polynucleobacter. The sequence continues at coordinate 4,020 of CAIMXN010000104.1, forward strand.
TGGGTTGCTACCGCCAATGTGATTTTAGGTGTTGGGGCAAAGCCTATTTTTGTAGATATTGATCCAATCACTCGCAACATTGATCTGAGTAAAGTGAGCGCTGCCATTACCCCTAAAACACGTGCCATCATGCCAGTGTATTTAGCAGGATTACCGGTAGATATGGATCAACTTTACGCAATCGCCAAACAACACAATCTGCGCGTCATTGAAGACGCTGCACAAGCCTTTGGTTCCCAGTGGAAAGGTAAGAAGATTGGCGCTATTGGGGATTTGGTGAGCTTTAGTTTTCAGGCGAACAAAAACCTCTCCACGGTTGAAGGTGGTTGCTTGGTTTTTAATAATCTTGATGAAGCTAAGCTTGCCGAAAAATTTCGCCTGCAAGGCTTAACTCGCCACGGTATTGATGGTATGGATGTAGACGTGCTTGGTGGCAAAGATAACTTAACTGATGTCAATGCTGTAATTGGCTTGCATCAGCTCAAACAACTGCCTGCGTTTCAAAATCGCAGAACACATTTAGCGCGTGAGTACTTTAATGTCATTCGTACTGAAATGAAATCGACTGGCATTGAAGATCTCAAATTGGAATTGCCTCCAGAAAATTTCACAGACAGTAATTGGCACATGTTTCAAGTCATCCTGCCACTAGATCAACTCAATGTAGATCGCGCTCAAGTGATGACTGAACTCAAAGATCTAGGCATTGGTACAGGCGTACATTACCCCACCATTACCGGCTTTACCTTATACAAAAATTTGGGTTATCAAATAGCCAGCACCCCGGTTGCAGAGCGGATTGGTCGAATGATTTTGACGCTGCCCCTGTTTCCCGGAATGGCTGATGGGGATGTGTCTCGAATTGCCCAGAGCCTATGTAGCATCCTGAAAAAACACCGTAAAAACTAGCTGTACACAATAAATAGGCTTGATCCCTAAGATCAGGCAAAATTGCACCATGACTGCCAATTTAGCCGCCTCCCCAACGCTTAGCGTCGTTATTCCTGTCTACAACGAGGAAGATGGACTTCAGGCGCTGTTTGATCGCCTCTATCCAGCGCTAGATACTTTGGCTGCAAAACGCAATATTAGCTATGAGCTGGTGTTCGTTAATGACGGCAGCAAAGATCGCTCTGCTGGAATATTAGCTAAACAAGTTGAGCTGCGACCAGATGTCACACGTGCGGTGCTATTCCACAGTAACTTTGGTCAACATATGGCGATCATGGCTGGCTTCGAATATGCTCGCGGTGAATACATCATCACACTGGATGCAGACTTACAAAATCCCCCAGAAGAAATTGATGCTCTGACAGATGAGTTGTTAAAGGGTCATGATTACGTAGGCACCATTCGCGCAGATCGTCGCGATAGTTTCTTCAGAAAATTTGCCTCACGCGCTATGAATCAGCTGCGCCAAAGTATGACCCACATCACCATGACCGACCAAGGTTGCATGTTGCGAGGCTATAGTCGTCGCATTGTGGACTTGGTGCGTCAATGCGATGAAAGCAATACTTTTATTCCGGCGCTGGCTTATACCTTTGCAGCCAACCCTACTGAAATCACCGTCAAACACGAGGAACGCTTTGCGGGTGAGTCTAAATACAGTTTGTATCAACTGATTCGTTTGAACTTTGATTTAGTCACTGGCTTCTCGGTAATGCCACTGCAACTCTTCTCTGCTCTGGGCATGCTGCTCTCTCTAGCCGCAGGAAGCCTGTTCGTCTACTTGCTCGTGCGCCGCTTTGTCTTGGGGGCTGAAGTTGAAGGCGTCTTTACTCTTTTTGCTCTCACCTTCTTTCTCATTGGCGTGATGCTCTTTGGACTTGGTTTACTAGGTGAATATATCGGCCGCATCTATCAACAGGTCAGACAACGTCCACGCTACGTAGTGCAAACTGTTTTAGAGAAAAAATAATTGCACGCAGTCGTCTTTGCCTATCATGACGTAGGCGTCAATTGTTTAAAAGCCTTGATCAAGGCTGGCATTCAGATTGATTTGGTATTAACCCATCAAGATGATCCTCATGAAAACGTGTGGTTTGCTAGCGTTGCCAAACTCTGTGAAGATCAACAGATTCCCTACCTCACCCCAACAGCACAAGAACTAGTAGGGCTTGTACCGAAAATTCAGAAGCTGGCGCCAGACTATCTTTTCTCGTTCTACTATCGCCATATGATTCCGGCTGAGCTGCTGGCTTGTGCCAAGATTGCTGCACTCAATATGCATGGCTCACTCTTACCAAAGTATCGCGGTCGAGCTCCAGTGAACTGGGCCATTCTGCATGGAGAGACCAAAACTGGTGCAACTCTGCATGTCATGGAGGCTAAACCTGACGCTGGCGATATTGTTGGTCAATCAACAGTCTCTATTAACCCTGATGAAACTGCTACTGATGTCTTTGGCAAAGTCAGCAAAGCTGCAGTAGACGTTATCAATCATGTGCTACCACAGCTGATTCAAGGGCAGGTTCCTAAAAAGCCAAATGATCTAAGTAAAGGCAGCTATTTTGGTGGTCGTAAACCGGAAGATGGGCACATTCATTGGAGGCAAACCGCTAAACAGGTTCACGACCTAGTCAGAGCTGTTGCGCCACCTTACCCAGGCGCTTTTACTGAGAATCAGGGGCAGAAGATGATTGTGGCGCGTACCACGCTACAAGGGCCGTTTCCAGCCAATCTGGATCTTGGGGTGCTAGGCATCCAAGTGGTTGATAATCGGGTATTCGGCATTTGTGGTGACCATCAGGCAATTGAAATCTTGGAATGGGTTCCTGCTTTAGCTAAATAACGAACTAAGCAGCGAATTCAGCAACAAACTTATTAGGTTAAAAGAGGCAGTAAAGATGAAAAAAGTACTCATTCTTGGTGTTAATGGCTTTATCGGACATCATCTTTCCAAGCGCATTCTGGAGGCAACCGATTGGGATGTCTACGGCATGGATATGCAAAACGATCGCTTAGGCGATTTAGTCAAACATCCACGCATGCACTTTTTTGAAGGTGATATCACCATCAATAAAGAATGGGTTGAATATCACATCCGCAAATGCGATGTCATCTTGCCCTTAGTGGCGATTGCAACTCCTGCCACTTATGTGCAGCAGCCATTAAAAGTATTTGAACTCGACTTTGAGGCAAATCTGCCTATCGTTCGCTCTGCAGTGAAATACAAAAAACATTTGGTCTTCCCATCAACCTCTGAGGTCTATGGAATGTGTGAGGATGGTGAGTTTGATCCAGCTGCTTCCAATATGGTTTACGGACCAATCAACAAGCCACGCTGGATCTATGCTTGCTCCAAACAATTGATGGATCGTGTGATCTGGGGTTACGGCATGGAAGGCTTACGCTTTACCCTCTTCCGTCCATTCAATTGGATTGGGCCTGGCCTTGATAGCATCTATACAGCAAAAGAAGGTTCTTCACGTGTAGTGACCCAGTTCTTGGGTCATATCGTTCGCGGCGAACCCATTAATCTCGTTGATGGTGGCGCTCAAAAGCGTGCCTTTACTTATATTGATGATGGCATCGATGCTTTGATGAAGATCATCGCGAATAAGGATGGGGTTGCTGACGGTAAGATCTACAACATTGGCAATCCAATTAATAATCACTCCGTTCGTGAGCTTGCAAATCAAATGTTAGAGATTGCTAGAAGCATTCCTGAATATGCCAAGACCGCTAATGCAGTGAAGATTCAAGAAACCACTTCTGGCGCCTACTACGGCGAGGGTTACCAAGATGTGCAGAACCGCGTTCCTGCCATTGATAACACCATGAAGGAATTAGGCTGGAAGCCAACAATAACCATGACTGATGCCCTCAAGAATATTTTTGAAGCCTATCGTGAAGATGTTGAAAAAGCACGTCACTTAGTCGATAAAGAATAAGCTCCGAGGTTCATGGCAAAGATCGCACTCAAGGTAGACGTTGATACCTTACGCGGCACCAAAGAGGGTGTTCCCAATTTAGCTCGCACACTAGAGCGTTTTGGTCTAAAGGCCACTTTCTTATTTAGCCTAGGTCCTGATCACACTGGCTGGGCTCTCAAGCGCGTCTTTCGTCCGGGATTTTTAAAGAAGGTGAGTCGCACTTCCGTTATCGAACACTATGGCATCAAAACACTTCTGTATGGCGTCGTACTTCCCGGTCCAGATATTGGTAAAAAAGCGGCTGCAGAAATGCGTGCAATTGATCAAGCCGGGCATGAGACTGGTATTCATACATGGGATCATGTGGCATGGCAAGATGCCGTGCGTACTAAAGATGCGGTGTGGACAAAGGCCCAAATGCAAAAGTCTTGGGATCGCTTTGTGGAAATCTTTGGACATCCACCAGCGACCTACGGGGCAGCTGGCTGGCAAATGAATGAGCCAGCATTTGAGCAACTCGATCAATGGGGTATCCAATACTCATCAGATGGTCGAGCAGAGCCAAACCTCATGCCCTATCGTTTGGCACTTCCTTCTGGAAAGGCTAAACACGTTCAATACCCCACCACTCTGCCAACCTTTGATGAATTGATTGGAATTGATGGTGCAGATGAGTTTGGGGCAGTCAAAAAACTCTTAGAAATCACCCAAAGCAATCCAAATGATCAAGTCTTTACCCTTCATGCAGAATTAGAGGGTCAAAAACTACTACCTGCCTTCGAAGAGCTCCTGATGGGCTGGCTTAATCAAGGACATGATTTGGTCACCATGGGAGAGCTTCACCAATCCTGGAATGTCACCAAACAACTCGATAAAATAGCCGTATTGCCCGTGAATTGGGGTGAAGTACCCAACCGCAGTGGCGAGATGATTGTACAAAACCATTAAGAGTAGTAAAAATATTGAGCAGTACCCGAGACATTTTATTTATTACGAGGATCATCATGACAGTAGCTATCGGCCAAACGATGCCGGAGTGCGCAATTCCTGCGACATCAGACCTTACCTTCACACCTGCATCAGCCCAGGGTAAGAAATTAATTATTTATTTTTATCCAAAAGATATGACCCCTGGTTGCACCGCTGAATCAGGCGAATTTCGTGACAACATTGAAGCCTTCACTAAAGCAAATACCTTGGTAGTAGGGGTTTCACGAGACACCCTTAAGTCCCACGATAACTTCCGCAATAAGTTACAGTTGCCCTTTGAATTAATTGCAGATACCGAAGAGAAACTTTGCCAGATTTTCGGTGTCATGAAAATGAAAAATATGTATGGCAAGCAAGTGCGTGGCGTAGAGCGTAGTACCTTCCTTTTTGACTCTTCCGGAAAACTGGCAAAAGAGTGGCGCGGGATAAAAGTTTCAGGCCATGTTACAGAGGTATTACAAGCAGCACAGGCCATTAATTAATTTTTTAATAATTTTTGGCTAGGTGCTTGCAAAGCCCAAAATTTGGGGTAAAGTAAAGTTATATGCACCGTAAACGACGGGAAAGACGAACAATCCGTTTAATTCAAGAGCCTGGATACAAAGCAGGCACGGCTAGCAACCCCCTTCGTTTTATCGATTGTTTTAAACCCAGTTTCACAATAAACCGTCAATGCGCTCTGCTTGGCGGTTTTTTCTTTTAGGAGAGTCTGCATGCCATTGCCCCCCATCCCAACTCAAATTGCTGACCAAGTGAAATTGGGTCGTAAAGATACTCCTGACCTAAAGAAGCGCCCTACTCCAGCAAAACCAGTTGTCATGGAAAATCATGCAGTTGATTGGACTAAGGACACGCAGGAAGATCTCTCTGCCGCAGAAGTAGCTCTCGAGAAAATTAAGGCTGATCGCCGTCCTGCTCACACTGATAGATTTGATGACAAAGCTCTAAACGTCCCAGAAAAACCAAAGCGCGTGATACGCACTGGCCCTCCAAGCTTATTTGTTCTAGATACCAATGTGTTGATGCACGATCCCAGCTCCCTGTTCCGCTTCTCAGAACATGACTTGTTCTTGCCGATGACTACTCTTGAAGAGCTAGACAATCATAAGAAAGGTATGACCGAAGTTGCCCGCAATGCTCGTACTGTCAGCAGATCTTTAGATCAACTTGTTGCTGGCACTAGTGGCTCCTTAGATGAGGGTATCCCCCTCAATAAGCTAGGTAACCAGGATGTGTCGGGTCGCTTATTCTTTCAAACCAAACTAACCACCCAAACCCTCCCTGAAGGCTTGCCTGAAGGTAAGGGTGACAATATGATTCTGGCCGTGGTTAGCGAACTGCAAAAGACGCGTAATGGTCAAGAAGTAGTGCTGGTATCTAAAGATATCAACATGCGGATTAAGGCGCGTGCTTTAGGTTTACCTGCTGAAGACTATTTCAACGATCAAGTTCTTGAAGATCGCGACCTGATGTACGCAGGCGTCATGAATTTGCCGTCTGATTTTTGGCCAAAGCATGGCAAGGCAATGGAAAGTTGGGCAGATAGCAAATCGGGCACTATGTTCTACAGAGTCACTGGCCCGAGCGTGCCAAGCATGCTGGTCAATCAGTTTGTCTATCAAGAAAATCCTGATGGCTCAACCCCTTTCTATGCCCAAGTTCGAGAAATCAACGGCAAGACTGCTCTTTTGCAAACCCTCAGAGACTTCTCGCATCAAAAAAATAATGTTTGGAGCGTGACTGCCCGTAATCGAGAACAAAACTTTGCTATGAATTTACTGATGAACCCAGAGATTGACTTTGTCACCCTCTTGGGTCAAGCGGGCACCGGTAAAACCTTACTGGCATTAGCTTCTGGCTTAGAACAGGTTCTCGATAGTAAACGCTATAACGAGATCATTATTACCCGTGCAACTGTTCCTGTGGGCGAAGACATTGGTTTCTTACCAGGTACCGAAGAAGAAAAGATGCAGCCATGGATGGGTGCGTTTGACGATAACTTAGAAGTGCTCCATCGCAATGAAGATAACGCTGGCGAATGGGGTCGCGCTGCTACTCAAGAACTGGTGCGCTCACGTATCAAGGTGAAAAGTATGAACTTCATGCGTGGCAGAACCTTTGTCAGTAAATTTGTGATCATTGATGAAGCGCAAAACTTAACACCCAAGCAAATGAAAACCTTGGTCACCCGCGCAGGTCCTGGAACGAAGATTGTTTGTCTAGGTAATATTGCGCAGATCGATACGCCTTACTTAACTGAAGGGTCTTCAGGCCTCACTTATGTAGTGGATCGCTTTAAAGGCTGGCGTCATGGCGGCCATGTCACCCTAGCGCGCGGCGAGCGTTCACGTCTTGCGGATCATGCTGCCGACGCCCTCTAAGCAAACTCGTTTATGCCGCACTCTGATAGGGTGCGGCATTTTTATTTGCACCCTACTCCTGATCAATGGTTGCAGCATCTTTGGAAGTAAATCGAGCCCTGCAAAAGTTACTCAGTTCAAACAAGACACCAGCGTCGGTACAGAAGATATTTCTATTGCAGCAGTGGGTCTAGTAGGCGTTCCCTACGTCTATGGGGGTAATACCCCCAAAGGGGGCTTTGATTGCAGTGGGCTTATCGTCTACGTGTATAACAAAGCAGCTGGCATCAGACTGCCTCGCACTATTCAGCTCATGAGCGCCAAAGGTAGAAGTATTGATAACCAAGCGCCTGCCCCAGGAGATCTGGTGTTCTTCAACACCACAGGCGAAAAATACTCTCATGCGGGAATCTACGTAGGCCAAGGCAGATTTGTACATGCTCCAAGTGCGGGAGGCACTGTGCGACTTGAGCAAATTGAGAATCCCTATTGGGCTGCCAGATTTACTGAGGCAAGAAGATTAACGCCTCAGTAAATACCTGAGCAGTTACAAACCAACTGTGTAGGTGGCCATAACAGTGGTAGAAGTAAGAGCCTGGTATGCCTCTTGACGATAGATACCATTTAACCCAAGGCGTTCACGTGGACTGAGATCATAAAATGCCCCTAAACTTGCAGTAGGCCTGGTTGATCTATAGTTATTGTTCATTGCAATATTAAAATCACCAACTCCACTGGTGATTAAATTCCCGATGCTAGCATTAACATCCTTCTCCACTCCAGCACTTATTGTAAGTGTCGTTTTTTCATTTAATTTATGACTACCCATTAACCCAGCAAGAGTGGTAGTAATGTAGTTATCAATACCGTTATAGGTGAGCGGGGTTGAAACAGTAGATGACTGAGATTCACTATATGCTCCCATGCCACCTACAACGTAGCGCATACCAGCATAAGGAGATACAACAGATTTATTGCCAAGTGCAAACCCATACCTTAGCAAGCCTTGAACACCCTGGGTATTTAAAGATGTTGATCCAGACCCAGCTTCTGAAACGCCAACAACTGGTCGAGTCAGCGTAACGCCTTTATTGGCATAACCAGCTGCAATTTTTACCTCAAGGCCAGTCCCATCTGTATTCTGTGACCATACACCAAAAACACCTACCATTGGGCTACCATTCTTTAACTGAGCAATGCCTCCAGGGGTACTTTGCGATAAATTTTGGTCTAGATATCCGCCAAATCTAATGCTATCTGATAAGCGATAGGCTCCAATAATCAAAGCGCTAGTAGTGTTATCAGGAAAAGTACTAACATTTGTAAATCGACCTCCTGCAGATACGCAAATATTATGACTGCCAAATAATGGGCAGTCATAAGTCATGCCATTAATAACGCCTGCTGACTGTAAAGCAAATAGACCTTGCAATGTATTGCCTAGCACAAGCAGCGCTGTTTCAGTATCGTAATAATCTGGCGCAATCAAATAAGATCCAGTTGCTAATATAGCTTCCAGAGCAGCCACTGTTGGTTCAACGGTAGGAAGAACAACTAAATCCGTCTGAATAGCAGATCCATTAATACGATGAGCCAACGCCCATTCATAAGTATTTACCCCGGAAACAAAGATTCCGTATGAGTTACCAATGTTATTTACCTTAATACCTGCAAGCACAGAGGTATAGGCTGTATTGAATGCTAATGTAGACCCACTTTTAATACCAAAATTCATTATCCCGCTAACAACACCTCGTGAAGCATCTAACTTACCGTAAATTGTTGGGCTAGAAACAGATACGTTGTAATTGACTGGAAGGATGCCTGAGTAAGTTAGGGGTATTGAACCACCCTGCGAATTGGTTAGAGTTGTAATATTGCCAGCACTATAAATGCCAAAAGAATTAGCCCCAGATGCGGTGATACTATTCGCATTCTCAACAGTAACCGCACCTATCCCCAAAACATCGATACCATTTGCTGAAGCACCACTAGTGGCGATTACACCAGTAGCTGTATTTGTAATTGAATTTAATACACCACTTACTTTGGTTCCAGAATTTAAACGAATGCCTGCTGCATTTGCACCGGTGGTTTGAATAGTTCCCGCATTACTAATCGTATTGGCGGCAGAGCTAGTATTTGTAGCGCTAATATAGATGCCAGCAGCATTTCCACCAGCCGAAGTAATGCTGCCCAAATTATTAATCGTATTTCCACCTGCTTGTGAGCGGCCATTAGCTCCAGCAGAAATGCCATAACCATTATAAAAAGAGCCTGTATCAAGACTCCCTGAGTTACTTACAGTAGAGGAACTGCCCAATCCTATGGTTGAATAGTTTAGAGAGTAAACCATCGATGAATTTAGTGTTATGGATATCCCATTCCCTTGGCTTGTAGTGTTTGTTGGTGCAGTAATTCCAGAGTTAGCTGCAGTACCACCACTTGCACAAGAAATAATTTCGCCACCAGTAGGGGCATAAGCATTAGACCCCCCCGATCCACCAGTTACAGTACAGCTACCATTCTGCGCAAAAGAAGAGGCAGATGCAAATATCAAAAATGGTACGGCAAAAAGCCAAGGCAAATATACTTGTTTAGCATGAAATTTATTAGTAAATTTTGTCATAAGCAGGTCTAGTGCTGATTAGTTAAAATATGTTCAGATAATAATCAGCATTAAAGTTAATATCCATTAACCCTAGAGCTAATACCCTTAGTATTAACCCTAAAGCCAGTACTCTTGGGTGCATTTATTGGAAATAATTGATTTAAAGTAGCAGAATTAACCCTTCCCTAAACTCAGGAGAATGTCACATGAAGAAACTCATCATTGCTTTAAGTGTTCTCGGTTTTGCACTCAGTTTTTCAGCATCATCGTTTGCGCTTTCTCAAGCAGATTGTGAAGCAAAGGCTGTGAGTAAAGATGGCAAGCCAATTTATGGTGCTGCTAAGGAAGCTTCTATTAAGAAGTGTATGGGCGGTGCTAAACCAGATTTAGGTTGCGAGGCGAAAGCGGTTAGCAAAGATGGTAAGCCGCTATATGGTGCTGCTAAAGCAGCTTCGATTAAAAAGTGTGAAGGTGGCGCCTAGCATTTCGCTAGCTACTAATGTACAAAGCCTCGCA
>CAIMXN010000105.1 GCA_903845455.1 uncultured beta proteobacterium
ACAAGTAAGGTGCCATTAAAGAGTTGGAGCTCATTTAATGGAATTGGCACATAGTCTGCTGGAATTTGCACCTTAAAGACCTGACTTAAGGGATTTAAAAACACGATGTCGGCTTGAAGGGGCAGTATTGGATCAATGCATAAAGGAGAGGCTCCTGCAATGGAGCGCACTTTGGCGATATTGCCAGCAGTAGAGGTAATGACATCTCCTGCCTTGGTGTTCGCGCGCACGCAATTGCCTGTTTGGATTTGCGCAGCCGGCTCTTCAGTAGTTGCGGTTGCGTTACCGGCTACAGAAGAGCTAAATACCCCATAGGCATAGGTCGGTAGCAACAGAGCAAATACTGCCAAAAAAATTGGGAAAGATAGTCTGTCGTATTTCATTATTTATCTTGGAATAGTAGCGCTTGTCATGAGAAGGGCTTACCTAGTTTAAGGGGAAATATGAGAAATAAAATAATCATGTGGAAATTTTGAGGGGATTTTCAGTGGTTCTTTTAGCTGGATTTCCCATATAAACCCCATTAGGCTCCGTATTTTTTACCACTACTGCCCCCATCCCTATAAAGCACCCAGGAGCAATAGAAATATCCTCACGAAGGATTGCACCCAAACCTATTACAGAATTTGAGCCAATATTAACAAAACCCCCAGTAATTACCCCGGCAGCTATAAAAACGTTATCGCCCACAGAGCTGTGGTGACCAATGTTTGCCCCGCAATTAATGGTCACATTCGAGCCCAATACAACCCCAGCTTGAACAATTACCCCCTCATATATCAAAGTATTCTCTTGAATTTCTATATTGGAATGAACAATAGCTCTTTTAGAGACGAAGCTTTGAATTTCATAACCCATTGCTTTGGCTTGTTCTATTTTCTTTGCCCTAAAAGAGTTCATCCCCCTCCACCCCAAAGGAAAAATTATCCCATGAGTCTGTGGAGGGCAGAACTCGAATAAAGTTTCAAAACTATGTACTGGTCTTGAATCAAAAGTGGTGCTCTTTCGATAGGCGCTATCTACTACAAAGTCACATATGGGCGCACCCCCCTCAGAACTAAGAGCATCTGCTAGTAGACTTGAAAAATAACTTGTGCCAAAAATTAATAAATTATGAGTCACTTATTGCGCTCTCTCTAATATCATAGATGCAAATGTTTAAATTTTTTGACCAATAAAAAGACCATATTTATGATTAGGGAATAAGCCTTTATCCAAATAATTCACTTTTAGGCCAGCCTGCTCAAATGCCATTTCATACTCTTGCTGAGAAAATAGCCCCAGCTCTTCTCGTTCTATAAAATGCGTAACGCCTTGGGGTGTTCCAATTAAATAATGAATATTAAAGAGGCTGCATCCCTCATGTAGTTCATGAGAATACATTCTGACCAACTTCATTTCGGGTTTATCACTTACCTCAAAAGCGAGATGCTTGGGCCAGTAGGTTTTGGGGCTTAACCACGGCTCAATTATCAAAACACCTCCGAAATTGAGATGCTTTGCCATTTCCCCAATTGATCTAGCGAGTTGAGCCACTGTTTTTACATAAGCTACTGAGCAAAATAGACAAGTGATTACATCAAATTTCTTTGATAAATCAAAGTTCACCATATCAGCCTCGTAAAACAAGATACTCGGGCATCTCATTTTCGCTAAATCTAATAAAGTGGAATTAATATCTAATCCGGCCACTTCATAGTCTTGCATTAGACCCTTAAGATGTCGCCCGCTACCGCATCCAACATCAAGTAAGGTTATTGCATTAGGGTGAAATTGAGTAATTATTTTTTTTAAATTATCAGTTGCCGACTGGTAATCTAAAAAGTCATAAAATACATCATAATAAATTGAAGATGCATCAAACATGATTAATATTTCTTATAGGTTAGTAAAAACTAAAAAGATTCATTCTGACGGTAATTGGGAAAATAAGCACTTTCGACTGTATTGGATTTATTCATTAATTTAGTATATAAATCGGGGTTTAAAATGGAGCCATATAAATAGGATGGCTTCAGAGTGGAGGACCAGCCTCTTTTATATTCTGCTAATCCTCCAGAAGTTCCATCGTGACCTTCAAGTCCACTCCCCCAATTAATAGCGCCCACCTTGCCTTGCATAAATTCTAATGCGGACCAGTCTAGCAAGTAAGAGGCCCCTTCAATATATCCTTCCGCAGTGAAGGCAGATAGATGCGCATGCGCAACGTCATCTTGCAGGATCATGATTTGAGCGCCAACCAAGGTATCTGATAAATAGGCCTTAAAAAGACTCACGCCTGGCGTTTGAAATAAAAGAGCAAAACTATCTTTCGAAAATTTTCGCACCCCAGTTATTGAATGCCGATGAATTAGATTAAGATATAGACCGTACCATTCTTCTAGGCTATCTAAAGGCGTTGTAAGCACTTTCACATTTAACTTTTTAGCTGCTTTACGTGCATAGTAACGGTGATGTCTAGAGATATTTTTTTCAAACGGGGTAATTAATTCCATTACAAAATTCATCTTAAATAGCCTGGAAAGCTCGAATAGATCTTGCTGCGTTTGGGCTTTAACAGACTGCATGGGGTCAGTAACCATCACTAAACTGACATATCCCTCGTTTTTTAGCCACTCGACATCCCTGGGTAAGGCGTACCAGTCAGAACAGGAGAAGTAGGGATAAACTCCCATGATATCCTTTAAAAGGCTGTTGGATGGTGAAGCTAATCGCTCCAGACACCATCCATTTGAATTTTCTAAATACAGGGGTTTACCATAAAATGCTAGGGACTTAGCATAGTGGCCATCTCTATATCCTAAATATATAGATGAACTTTCCCT
>CAIMXN010000106.1 GCA_903845455.1 uncultured beta proteobacterium
GCAATTTCTTCTAGCAGGTGAATATTGCCTTCGTCAGGCGCATGAATATTCATCGCGGTTGGCCCCAACCAAGAATAGCCAGCCTCTTCAAAAACAATGGCTTTTTCAGAATGGCTAAGCCCTAGCCCCCCCATCTCTACCGAAGCGTGAGGCGTTAAAAGACCGGCAGTTCGAGCAAGCTCTATGAGTTCTTTTCTGAGCTCCTCTGATGGACCGTGCTCATTTTGGCGTGGGTCGTTTTCAAGTGGAATGATTTGATCGCGTATGAACGATCGTGTCCGCTCTTGTAGCTCTAATAGTTTTGCTGATAAAGATAGGTCCATTTATTCATTGTAATAGCTGATAAAGATGTCATATCTAGGCGCCTGTGCGGGCTTTGAATGCTGCAAGCTTTAGGGCCTTAAAAGACTTTTATATAATAAAATCAATAACTTATGATGTATGATAATTTTTATACAGACTTATCATATGGTTTTGTTTCACGTGAAACAAACAAAATGCTATGATCATCGCCCTATCAGAGGCAAATCATGCGTTATTCCAAGAGTTTTGATGTCATTGTGGTTGGAGGTGGTCACGCTGGGACTGAGGCTGCCCTTGCCTCGGCTCGCATGGGCTGCGATACGCTATTAATTACTCACAGTATTGAAAACCTAGGGGCCATGAGTTGCAACCCATCTATTGGTGGCATAGGCAAGGGCCATCTGGTTAAAGAAATTGATGCGATGGGCGGCGCTATGGCTGCAGCAACAGATGAAGCAGGTATTCAGTTTAGGATTTTGAATTCCAGTAAGGGCCCCGCAGTCCAAGCAACCCGCGCTCAAGGTGATCGGATTTTATATAAAGCCGCCATTCGCCGCCGCCTAGAGAATCAAAAAAACCTCACCCTATTCCAAGCTGCGGTTGATGACCTGTTGGTGAAGGGTGACGAAGTCCAAGGCGTTGTTACCCAAATGGGCTTAGAGTTTCTAGCAAAGAAGGTAGTGCTGACAGCAGGTACTTTTTTGGATGGAAAAATTCATGTTGGTTTAAATAACTACGCGGGCGGTCGTGCTGGTGATCCTGCCGCAGTCTCTTTATCAGCACGCTTAAAAGAGTTAAAGCTTCCCCAAGGTAGACTGAAAACGGGCACTCCACCCCGGATTGATGGCCGAACCATTGATTTTTCGGTAATGCTTGAGCAGCCTGGAGACCTAGATCCGGTTCCAGTTTTTTCTTATTTAGGCCGTCCGGAGCAACACCCTAGGCAGGTTCCCTGTTGGATTTCTCATACCAATGAGAAGACCCACGACATTATTCGGGGCGGCTTAGATCGCTCTCCAATGTATACAGGGGTGATTGAAGGGGTTGGCCCACGCTACTGCCCTTCTATCGAAGATAAGATTCATCGTTTTGCCTCTAGAAACAGTCACCAAATATTTCTGGAGCCAGAAGGCCTGACGACCAATGAGGTTTACCCAAATGGCATTTCCACTAGCCTGCCCTTCGATGTGCAGTGGGATTTAGTTAGGAGTATTCGAGGCTTAGAGTCTGCAGTTATCGTCCGCCCAGGCTATGCCATTGAGTATGATTTTTTTGACCCAAGACATTTACGACATAGTTTAGAGACTAGGGCAATCTGCGGACTTTATTTTGCTGGTCAAATTAATGGCACAACCGGTTATGAAGAGGCGGCCGCCCAAGGCATGCTCGCTGGAATTAATGCTGGCCTTGCTGCTAAAGGCAAGGAGCCTTGGGTACCCAAGCGTAGCGAGGCTTATATTGGCGTGCTGGTTGATGACCTTATTACTAGGGGTGTGCAGGAGCCATACAGAATGTTTACCAGTCGCGCAGAATATCGTTTAAGTCTACGGGAAGATAACGCAGACTTGCGTTTAACCAAGATAGGTCGAGATCTAGGCTTGGTGGACGACTACCGTTGGAATACCTTTTGTAGGAAACAAGAAGCTGTTTCACGTGAAACATCACGCTTGCAGGATCTTTGGATTGGTCCAAAACATGAGTCTGCTGCTGCAGTTTCTGGTTTATTGGGTCAAGACTTATCCCATGAGTGCAGTTTGGCAGAGCTGTTGCGGCGTCCCGGCGTCACCTACCAGGCTATTACGAGCCTTGCGGAGGGAATGTGGTCTCCGGGGCTGTTAGATGAGGATTCGGGGTTGGCTCAGCAGATTGCAGATCAAGTTGAGATCTCAGTGAAGTATCAGGGCTATATTGACAGGCAAGCTTTAGAAATTGCACGTCAAGAACACAATGAGAGCTTCCCTTTGCCAGAAGGCTTGGACTACTCCCAAGTTATCGGTTTGTCTAAAGAAGTGCAGCAGAAATTAAATTTATATAAACCAGAAACTTTAGGTCAGGCAGGAAGAATATCCGGGGTTACTCCAGCTGCACTTTCCCTGCTCTTGGTGCACCTTAAAAAAGGCTTGGGGCGTTCCCAAGAGGTGGCGTGAGCCAAGAGCTGGTGGCCTTAGGTATTCAGGAATTAGGCCTAGCTTTAAGCCCACAAGATATGACCAATTTAGAGCTGTTTTTATATGAGATGGGTCGCTGGAATCAGGTGCACAATCTTACCGCTATTGAAGGTGAGCAAGCGTCAATAAGATTGCATCTTATTGATTCTGTTGCAGTTTTACCAATTATGCGAGAATTTTTGACAATACCCTCCCCCCAAATTGCCGACCTTGGGTCGGGAGGCGGACTTCCTGCTATCCCCATTGCAATATTGCAACCAGAGTGGCGCCTGACCTTGATTGAGGCAGTTCGAAAGAAAACTGCTTTTTTGCAGCATGTACGGGGGAAGTTGAAGTTGAAAAATATCGAAGTACTTAGTACGCGTGTAGAGGTTGTTGCAGTGCAACAAACTGCTCAATTTGATGCCGTCATTTCGCGTGCATTTACCAGTTTGGCACGGTTTTTAGAGTTGTCATTGCCCCTATTGAAGCCCGGCGGCCTTGTTTTTGCCATGAAGGGGAAAAAGGCCGACGAAGAGATGCAAGACGTTTCTATGGATGCCTGGCGCTTGCTGGCTGATAAGCCATTGCACATACCCAACCTAGATGTAGAAAGACGACTTTTAGTATTAACCCCCCGTGAGAAAATCACCCCTTTAGAGCAGGACCGTTGAGACTGGCTATGGCAAAAATATTCTGTATTGCAAATCAAAAAGGTGGTGTTGGTAAAACAACCACAGCCGTTAACTTAGCAGCGGGTTTGGCTGGTCATCAGCAACGCGTTTTGTTAGTTGACTTGGATCCACAAGGTAATGCAACCATGGGTTCGGGCATAGAAAAAGCGAACCTTAACAACAGCGTATACCAAGTATTGATTGGACTGGCTGCTGTTAAGGATTGCGTGCAGCGTTGTGAGAGCTCTGGTTTTGATGTGCTGCCGGCAAATCGAGACTTGGCGGGCGCTGAAATCGAATTGGTTGATTTAGATTCTCGCGAGCAACGATTAAAAGATGCGCTTGCTGAGGTAGCTGATGATTACGATTTTATTTTGATTGATTGTCCTCCAGCACTATCGTTGCTCACCTTGAATGGATTGTGCGCAGCTAATGGCGTAATTGTGCCAATGCAGTGTGAATACTTTGCATTAGAGGGGTTATCCGATTTAGTAAATACCATTAAACAAGTTCATGCCAACCTAAATCCAGATCTCGTGATTATTGGTTTATTGCGGGTAATGTTTGATCCACGCATGACGCTACAACAGCAAGTATCAGACCAGTTACTTGAACATTTTGGCGATAAAGTGTTTAAGACGATTATTCCGCGCAACGTAAGACTTGCTGAAGCCCCATCTTATGGACTTCCTGGGGTCGCCTTTGATAGTGCGGCGCGTGGCGCAAAGGCATATTTAGAATTCGGCGCTGAAATGGTCGAACGCATTAAGCAAATGTAATCAATTGGAATATTTTAGGAAATCATGGTTGCTATAAAGAAAAAAGGTTTAGGTCGTGGTCTCGATGCATTGCTTGGTGAAAAGGTTCAGAAAGAAAGTTCGCCAGTAGAGATTAATCGTTTGCCATTGACGGCATTGCAGGCTGGAAAATATCAGCCTCGCCAGAAAATGGAAGCAGGGGCATTGCAGGAGCTCGCCGAAAGTATTCGTGAGCAAGGGGTAATGCAGCCATTGTTGGTGCGTTTGGTTTCTGCTGGTAAGTATGAAATTATTGCAGGTGAGCGCCGCTTTCGTGCGGCTACTTTAGCGGGCCTTACAGAGGTTCCTGTTTTGGTTTCTGGGGCAGATGATCAAGCCGCAGCAGCGATGGCTTTAATTGAAAATATGCAACGTGAGGATTTAAATCCTCTCGAAGAGTCACAAGGTTTGGCACGTCTCATTGAAGAGTTTGGTTTTACACATGAACAGGCCGCTAAAGCGGTTGGCAAATCACGTAGTGCCATTACCAACCTTTTACGCTTAAGTCAGCTGGCTAAACCAGTTCAGGCCATGTTACTAGCGGGTGATATTGACATGGGGCATGCCCGCGCTCTTCTGCCGCTACCTGGGGCAAGTCAAGTGGCTTTGGCACAAAGAATTGCCGCACAAGGCCTATCAGTTCGCGAGGCAGAAAGAATGTCTACGGCATTAGCATTAGCAGGCGGTCAGATTGGAGACAAAAAGAACAAAAACAAGAAAGAGGCGCCTGCTACTCCTAACCGCGACCCAGACATGCGTCGCTTAACTCAGGAAATCGCCGATTTAATCGGTTTAAATGCTGAATTTAAGTTCAAAGGCAAAGGCGGTGAGCTCAGAATTCGCTTTAGCCAGTTTGACGAGTTAGATTCTTTACTAAAAAAGTTGGGTATTGGACTTGATTAAAGAGCGCCTAATGAATGCTGGTAATTGGGATGAACAGGAAGAGGATTCATTCAAAGCGCTTAGTAAAGCAGAGATGGATGCTTTGCGAAAAGCAAAGCCTAAAAGCTTTTCTTCAATTAATGGGTGGTTCATTGTTGCCACTCAGGTGGTGCTTACCCTGACAATTGCTAGCTTTTGTTACCTTTTTGGCGAATTGACAGAGAGAAGCGTTTATACTTACTCGGCTTTAGTGGGCGGTTTGATTGGGTTTTTGCCTTCTGCGTTGTTTTTACTGCGTTTAGAGGCAGCAAAAAAGAATGTCAAATCAAGCCCTGGCGGTTATTTAACAGCAGTGGTTTCTGGCGAATTTATTAAAATTCTGGCAACCATTCTCCTGTTTATTGGCTTTGCTCTAAAGCAACCTGATTTGAAATGGATTCCATTGCTTGTCACTTATTTAGTCACGCTGAAATGTTATTTACTGGCGTGGTTTTGGAAGTAACAAGCGGTAAATATAGATAAGGACAAGTTCAGAGATGTCTAGCGAAGTAAACGCAGCAGCAGAGGTAGCCCATCATGTGGCTAGCGAACCGCTTACACCTACTGCTTATATTGCTGAGCACTTACAAAACCTCAATAACATTGGTGGGGCACAAACCTCAGTTATTGATTTCAGTGTTATTAATTTAGACACTATCTTTTGGACCTCTTTAATGGGGTTGATTACTGTTTTTCTACTGGTTCTGGCAGCACGCAAGGCTTCCCCTGGGGTTCCTGGGCGCTTTCAATGTTTGGTGGAGATGCTAGTTGAGATGGTAGATAACCAAACCAAGGGCATTGTGCATGGCGATCGGAGTTTTATAGCGCCACTGGCCCTCTTTGTTTTTTGCTGGATTATTCTTTTAAATACCTTGGACTTGGTGCCAGTAGATTGGATCTTCGGCGTCAATCAATTTATTGGTAGTTTTGGAGTTCACGTTCCTCATCACAAGATAGTCCCCACTACCGATTTGAACGCCACCTTCGGCTTATCGTTTTCAGTTCTCCTCTTGGTGTTCTTCTATAGCTTCAAAGTGAAGGGCTTCGGGGGCTTTATGCATGAGCTGGTTTCTGCACCTTTTGGCGCAAAGTGGTACTTAGCGCCTTTCAACCTGATTTTGAACATCATCGAATATATTGCTAAAGGCGTTTCCCTCGGCATGCGACTTTTTGGCAATATGTACGCAGGTGAATTACTCTTTTTGCTTATCGCCCTCTTGGGAAGCATGTGGACCTTTAACTTAGATTTGTACATGCTGGGCTTTGTTGGTAATGTGATTGCCGGCTCGGCTTGGGCGATCTTCCACATCTTAGTTATTTTGTTACAAGCATTTATTTTCATGATGTTGACCTTGGTTTACATTGGGCAAGCCCATAGTCACCATTAACCTTTTTTATTTTTAACCTCACCTTCAATACTTAGGAGTAAA
>CAIMXN010000107.1 GCA_903845455.1 uncultured beta proteobacterium
CCTATATATCCGCAGTTAACAAATTCTGAAATTGAATTTATTGCATTGGTTATTAGGAGAAAATATCATGGGAGACTTCAAATAAAATAGCGCCCTCCTAAGATCTATCAACCTAAAATTTACCAGCCATTTTTGGTGTATATGACCTGTGTGGTTTTATCGGACCAATTTCATCTAGAAACTCTGGCTCCCGTTATTAATTCCTTTTGCCATCCAGCGACAAATTCTGTTGGGGTTTGATAATCCAAGCTTGAGTGTGGTCTGATTAAATTGTAGTGCTTACGCCATACTTCAATAACCACCTTAGCATGAGCTCTACTGTGAAACCAGTTCATGGCTAAGCACTCATCTCTAAATTTGCCATTAAAACTCTCATTAGTGCCGTTTTGCCAAGGTTTACCTGGCTCGATATGTAAGTTGTGCAAACCTCGCCCTACCGCCCATTCCAACAAGATGGTGCTCACAAACTCTGGACCGTTGTCACTGCGAAGAACTTTGGGGTAACCACGCTGCGCAATCACTTCTTCCAAAACCTGTACCACTCGCTTGCCTTTAATTGAGCCGGCCACATCAATGCGCAGACTCTCTTTGGTGAACTCGTCAATTAAGGTTAAGCACTTGAGCTTTTGTCCGTTGGCACAAGCATCAAAGACAAAATCGTATGCCCAAACTTCATTGGGCCCAGTTGCTACATGCGGTTGTCGATTTTGACTACGGTAACGCTTGCGCGTCCTTTTGGCGGGCACCTGTAGGCCAGCTCCAGCCCAGATGCGCGCCGTCCGATCGCGACCCAAAACAAGGCCATCTCGTCTTAAAAAGATCCGAATCCGCCTAGCGCCATACCGAGGATATTGCTCAGAATAGTGACGCATAGCAGCTACTATCGGCTGATCTTTAACTGGCATCTTGCATTGGTAATCTAAGCCAGATCTAGCAACACTTAGCAGCGTACAAGCACGTCTTTGGGGAATGCCCCGCCTAACTGCATAGCGGGCCTGCTCCAATCGCTCCTGCACGCTCACCACTTTTTTACGGCAATCTCCTTCATCACTTCAATCTCGAGATCGCGCTCTGCCAAGATCTTCTTTAAACGGCCGTTCTCTTGCTCTAACTGTTTTAAGCGTTTGACGTCATCCGTACCTAGATCGCCAAACTTCTTACGCCAGCTGTAAATCGAGGGTTCGCTGACCCCGTGGCGCTTAGCAACTTCTGCTATTGGCGAACGATCTGCCTCTTGCAATATCCGAACAATCTGTTCGTCTGAAAACCGTGCTCTCTTCATACCTGCTCCTTAGGTTGAAGGAGCCATTATCTCTAAAAGCGTTTGGTCTGAAAATCCCAGGACAGGTCACTATGACAATGGTCAGTGGCAAGTACTCATTAGTGTCGATGGCTGGATCAAGCTAATTTCTCGCCACCCCCATTTTGTGGGGATGGCTTTTACGGAGTCTTCACAAATGATCAATGACATTCCGACTTGGATCGAATGTGCCATCTATCGATCCGATCGCACCATGCCCATGGTGGTAAGAGAATATTTTGTCGAGGTCAAACAGGAGACGCAGATTTGGCAAAAGATGCCCCGAAGAATGCTGCGTCACCGAGCATTGCAACAATGCGCCCGTTTATCTTTTGGGATTACTTTGCACGATACTCCGTTTACACAGCTC
>CAIMXN010000108.1 GCA_903845455.1 uncultured beta proteobacterium
CCTTTTTCTACTTGCTCAACCACGGACAATTTAAAGGCCATGGTGTAGTCGGACTGACTACGCTTAACTCCAATACCCATATGACACTCCTTTTTATGTATTAAAAAGTGTCAACCTATTTTAGGATGGGTCATTGTAAATAAAAAAGCCGAGAATCTCTCGGCTTTTTTACACACTACTACGGTATTTATTTCTGCACAAATGGTTCGGCGTCAGCAAATAAATAGGGAAGTTTGCCTAATTTCATTTCTGCTGTCTGGCAAAAATCTGCCAGGCGAGTACCCGTCTTAATATTGAACAGCATTGCCTTATTAGGAAGCACTACAAGATCATGACCTGATATCGTGTTCTTGTAACGCAAACTCCCTGGCAATGAATTCTCCCGTTTCAGTTCATAAGTCCTAGATTCCCAAGTCAACTGGATTTTTTCAGTTGACCCTGAAGTTTTGAATTGGTTACTGTCTTGACAACTCCAACTCGTTACTTCTTCAGCTGAGTAGACGCTGCCAATACTGAGCAATAGGAGACCAATGCTGATGACGGTACGTTTCATAATCAGAAGACTTTCTTTATGAGAGTAAATGTTTCACTCCGGCCTGCTCTTCAAGAAGTTCATTGAGGGTGTGGTTCATGCGTTCGCGTGAGAACTCATCAATTTCCAAACCTTCAATCATTTTGTATTCACCATTTTCACAAACGACTGGATAGCCATAAATGACTTCAGCTGGAATGCCGTACTCACCCTTAGAAGGAATACCCATAGTGACCCATTTACCATTGGTGCCAAGAACCCAATCGCGGACGTGATCAATAGCGGCATTTGCTGCTGAGGCTGCAGAAGAAAGGCCGCGGGCTTCAATAATGGCAGCACCACGCTTACCAACAGTCGGAATAAAGGTATCTTTGTTCCAGGCTGCATCATTAATGCTGTCTTTTACTGATTCACCATTAATAGTGGCAAAGCGGTAGTCTGGATACATCGTTGGGCTGTGATTACCCCAAACAACTAATTTCTCAATATCAGCCACTGGCTTGTTTAACTTAGTAGCTAATTGCGAGCGCGCACGGTTGTGATCGAGGCGCAACATCGCTGTGAAGTTCTTTGCTGGCAAATCGGGCGCTGATTTCATGGCGATGTAAGCATTGGTATTTGCTGGATTACCAACCACCAATACTTTTACTGTGCGTTTAGCAACGGCATTCAATGCTTTACCTTGTGCAGTAAAGATTTGGGCATTCGCAGAGAGCAAATCTTTGCGCTCCATTCCTGGGCCACGGGGACGTGCGCCAACAAGAAGGGCTACATCGATATCTTTAAATGCAGTCATTGGGTCTGAATGTGCGCTCATACCAGCTAAAAGCGGGAAAGCACAGTCTTCCAATTCCATCATCACGCCAGTCAGCGCTTTTTGCGCTTTTTCATCTGGAATCTCTAGTAACTGAAGAATGACAGGCTGATCCTTGCCCAATAGGTCGCCATTGGCGATGCGAAAGAGTAAGGAATATCCGATTTGACCGGCCGCACCGGTGACGGCGACACGCATTGGGGCTTTTGCCATTTACTAATAACTCCAGAGTGATGTTAATGAATGAAAACTTTTCTATTATCCATTCAAGTGGGTGGATTTTCCATTTACACTGTGAATCCTGTCTTATATAAGACAGGTGATTGAGTTGATTTTATCCAATTGATACTAGCTCTGGAGTTAATTTGCCGATTCCCTCTTTGCCTGCAGCCTCATTTAGTCCTCTATATCAACAGATAAAGGCCATGATTTTGGCGAGTTTGCAAGCTGCAGAGTGGCTTCCTGGTTCTTCTATCCCCAGTGAAATGGAGCTTGCAGCCCGATATCTGGTTAGTCAAGGCACGGTTCGCAAGGCCATTGATGAGTTGGCAGCAGAAAATCTGTTGGTACGCAGACAAGGGAAGGGTACTTTTGTTGCTACCCACCAAGAAGATGAGTGGCAGTACCGTTTTCTGAGGCTCGAACCCGATACTGGCGAAAAATTTCTCCTGGTGAATCGTTTTTTAGCCTGCGAGCAAATGAAATCAACATCCACAATAGCTAAGTTGCTTAAATTAAAGGCAGGTGACCCGGTTATCCAGATTGACCGGATTCAGAGCTTTAATGGCAAACCGATTGTTTTTGAAGAGATTTGGCTCTCAGCTACGCGATTCAAGGGTTTAAGTTTAGATAAGCTTAATGAGTGGTCTGGTCCGATGTACGCCTTCTATGAAAGCCAATATGGCACCCATATGGTCAGGGCAGAAGAGCAGATTAAGGCTATTAATGCTAATCAAGAGTTGGCAACCCATTTGGAGCTCCCTCTTGGGCATGCACTTTTATTGGTGGATCGCGTTGCTTTTACCTATGGGAATAAACCAGTAGAAATTCGGCATGCTCGGTATAACACTTCACAACAGCACTACGTGAATAAATTGAATTGATCTATATTGGGAAAAACCAGTATTTTGACCCTTAGAAGGTCAAAAAATCCACACTAGCCCCAAGGTTTCCAATAGAATATGTTGCGATACAACAAAGTACCAAAGAACCTCCACCTTACGATAGAGATTACAAATGGTTGATGCAAATCAAGAAGTAAAGAGCGCCAAGCCGGTTTACCGAAATATTGGCCTCGCCCAATTGATCAAGTACCGCCTCCCTTGGGCTGGTAAGGTTTCCATCCTTCATCGCATCAGTGGCGCAGTTTTATTCCTCTTATTGCCATTTATTCTCTACATCTTTGATCAGAGCCTTGCTTCTGAGTTGAGCTATCAACATTTCCAGACCATCACTGGCAATGTCTTAGTCAAAATCATCTGTCTCGGTTTGATTTGGTGTTTCTTACACCATTTCTGTGCAGGGATTCGTTACCTCCTCCTCGATTTAGAAATCGGGGTCGAGAAATCTGCAGCCAATCGCTCAGCCATCATTGTGTTCTGCCTTGGTTTGGCGCTGACTGCAATTGTTGGTCTCAAATTATTCGGCTTGTACTAAGCGCCTATCCACTAAGGAAATTTCATGCCTATTTATCACATTGGACCTAAGCGCTTAGTAGTCGGCGCACATTACGGTCTTAAAGAGTGGATCATCCAACGCGTTACTGCGATTGTGATGGTGGTGTTCACGATTGTTTTACTACTTGACTATTGCCTCACTGGTAGCGCAACTTACGAAGGCTGGGCTGGTTTATTTAGCAATCAGTTGATGAAGTTATTAACCCTTCTCGCTTTTATTAGTTTGTTCTATCACGCCTGGATCGGCATCCGGGACATTTGGATGGATTACATCAAACCCGTCAGCATCCGTTTAACACTCCAAGTGTTATCTGTTTTGTATCTTTTGGCCTGTGCGGCCTATGCCGTAGAAATTTTGTGGAAAGTGTAATTCGATGACCGCGATTAAAAAAGCATTGCCCCGCCGCCGTTTTGATGCGGTGATTATTGGCGCAGGTGGTTCAGGCATGCGCGCTTCTTTGCAATTAGCAGAAGCTGGCTTGAACGTTGCGGTATTAACCAAAGTCTTTCCAACGCGCTCACACACAGTTGCAGCGCAGGGTGGTATTGGGGCCTCTTTGGGCAATATGAGTGAAGACAATTGGCACTATCACTTTTATGACACCATCAAAGGTTCTGACTGGTTAGGCGATCAAGACGTCATTGAGTTCATGTGCCGTGAAGCTCCAAAAGTAGTATATGAGTTAGAGCATTTTGGAATGCCTTTTGACCGCAACCCCGATGGCACGATTTATCAGCGTCCGTTTGGTGGTCACACAGCAAATTATGGCGAGAAGCCAGTGCAACGCGCTTGTGCTGCAGCCGACCGAACTGGTCATGCCATGTTACATACCTTGTATCAGCGCAATGTGCGCGCTAAAACTAATTTCTTTGTTGAGTGGTTAGCACTTGACATCATTCGGGATGAAGCTGGCGATGTCGTTGGTGTAACAGCGCTGGAGATGGAAACTGGTCAGCTCTACATTTTGGAAGCCAAAGTTGTGATGTTGGCAACGGGTGGTGCAGGGCGCATCTGGGATGCCTCAACCAATGCCTTTATTAATACTGGTGATGGTATGGGTCTGGCTGCTCGTGCTGGCATTCCCTTGGAAGACATGGAATTCTGGCAATTTCACCCAACGGGCGTAGCTGGTGCAGGCGTGTTATTGACAGAAGGTTGCCGTGGTGAAGGCGGCATTTTGCGTAACAAGGATGGTGAGCGTTTTATGGAACGTTATGCGCCGACATATAAAGATTTAGCGCCACGTGATTTCGTATCCCGTTGTATGGATCAAGAGATTAAAGAAGGTCGCGGTTGTGGCCCTAATGGGGATTATGTGGTTCTCGATCTAACCCACATCGGTGCCGAGACCATCATGAAGCGTTTGCCATCTGTTTATGAGATTGGCATTAACTTTGCGAACGTGGACGTAACTAAAGAGCCGATTCCGGTCGTGCCGACTATTCACTATCAAATGGGCGGCATTCCCACCAATATCAATGGTCAGGTGGTTGTGCCAGGTAATGGCAAGCCCAATGAAGTTGTGAATGGCTTATATGCAATTGGCGAGTGCTCCTGTGTGTCGGTTCACGGCGCTAATCGTTTGGGTACCAATTCATTGCTAGACCTGTTGGTCTTTGGTCGTGCCGCTGGCAATCATATTGTTGGCATGGGTCTTAAAGATCGCGAATTTAAATCTTTGCCTGCCAATGCTGGTGAGCAGACCCTTGAGCGCGTTGCCAAGTTGGATGACTCCACTGCAGGTGAATATGCACAAGACGTGGCAAACGACATTCGCAAGACGATGCAAAAATACGCTGGTGTATTCCGTAATCAAGAATTGATGGATGAAGGTGTTCGTCAGATGGCTAAGCTCACTGAGCGGGCTAAACATTTGTGGGTCAAAGATAAATCTCAGATCTTCAATACAGCCCGGATTGAAGCTTTGGAAGTTGCCAATCTTGTTGAGACTGCCAATGCAACGATGATTTCTGCAGCAGCCCGTAAAGAAAGTCGTGGAGCCCACTCCCATGATGACCACCAGCATCGTGATGATGATAATTGGATGAAACATACGCTTTGGTATAGCGAAGCGAATCGTCTTGATTACAAGCCAGTACAGTTAAAGCCATTGACAGTTGAGTCCGTTCCACCAAAAGAACGTACTTTCTAAGCGAAGAGAGATAGAAGATGAGTGATATTCGTATATTTGAAATTTACCGTTACGACCCAGATGTCGATGCAGCGCCCCGTATGGAACGCTATGAGTTAGAGCTTACTGGCGAACGTATGTTGCTTGATGCTTTGATCTCTTTGAAAAAACAAGATGAATCCATTACTTATCGCCGTTCATGCCGCGAAGGTGTTTGTGGTTCGGATGCGATGAACATCAACGGCAAAAATGGCTTGGCTTGTTTAACTAATATGTTGACCTTGCCTAAAGTCATCACTTTGCGCCCATTGCCTGGCTTGCCAGTTGTGCGGGATTTGATTGTCGATATGACATTGTTCTTTAAACAATACTTGTCTATCAAGCCATACCTGGTGAACGATAATCCACCCCCAGAAAAAGAGCGCCTCCAAAGTCCTGAAGAGCGTGAAGAATTGAATGGTTTGTACGAGTGCATTTTGTGCGCATCATGCTCAACTGCTTGCCCATCTTTCTGGTGGAATCCAGATAAGTTTGTTGGGCCAGCCGGTTTACTCCAAGCCTATCGCTTTATCGCCGATAGTCGTGATGAAGAAACCGCACAGCGTTTGGATAATTTAGAAGACCCGTATCGTCTGTTCCGTTGCCATACCATCATGAACTGTGTAGATGTCTGTCCTAAGCATTTGAATCCAACCAAAGCGATTGGCAAAATTAAGGAATTAATGGTTCGTAGGGCGGTATGAGCCTCAGTAATGCGGAGTTGTATCGTTTAAAGAGTGACGCCCGCAGAGGGCTGCTTGAGAATGATTTAATTTTGCAGCGTTTTTTTGCCCGCTACGGTGATCAATTGAATGCGGATGATGGAAAAGTACTTGGTCAGCTTTTGGCTTTAGATGACAATGACTTAATGGATTTGTTAATTGGGCGTAAAGATACGGTAGAGGCGCTAAAAGAATCTGCAGAGTCTGATACTTTTAAACGCTTGATGGCGAAGTTGCAGGAAAAATAAATCAGTATTTTGGTGCACGTGCATCAAAGTAGCATGAATAATTGGCGTATTACTTATATTTTTGAAAGAGTAGAGGATCGAAAATGATTGAATCGGACATCAAGGCTAAATTATCGTTCTCAGATGGCACCCCAGATATCGAATTGCCTATTTATAAGGGTACTGTTGGTCCAGATGTCATCGACATTCGTAAGCTCTATGGTCAAACTGGTAAGTTCACTTATGACGCTGGTTTTTTATCGACAGCATCCTGTAATAGCAAGATCACCTATATCGATGGCGATAAGGGTGAGTTGCTCTATCGTGGTTATCCGATTGAAGATTTAGCGAATGGCGGCGACTTTTTGGAAGTTTGCTTTTTGCTTTTGAATGGCGAGTTGCCTAACGCTAGTGAGAAAAAAGGCTTTGAAGAATTAGTCATGCACCACACGATGGTTCATGAGCAAATGCAATTCTTCTTGCGCGGCTTTCGTCGTGACGCACATCCCATGGCGGTTTTGACAGGTTTGGTTGGTGCAATGGCCGCTTTTTATCATGACGAAATTGACTATAGCGATGAAAAAGCGCGCGAAGTAGCTCAGATTCGTTTAATCGCCAAGATGCCAACATTGGTGGCAATGGCCTATAAGTATTCAGTAGGACAACCGTTTATCTATCCAGATAATTCCTTGTCATACACAGCTAACTTCATGCGCATGATGTTTGCTACTCCCTGTGAAGAATACAAAGTCAATCCAGTATTGGTGCGTGCTTTAGATCGTATTTTTATTTTGCATGCTGATCACGAGCAAAATGCTTCAACCTCCACTGTGCGTTTATGTGGCTCTTCAGGTACCAATCCATTTGCGGCGATCTCAGCAGGGATTGCTTGCTTATGGGGTGCTGCTCACGGTGGCGCAAATGAAGCATGCTTGCAGATGCTCAATGAGATTCAGGCCAATGGTGGTGTTGAAAAAATTGGTGAATTCATTGCCCAAGTGAAAGATAAGAACTCCAGCGTACGCTTGATGGGCTTTGGTCACCGGGTCTATAAGAACTTCGATCCACGCGCTAAATTGATGCGTGAGACTTGCCATGAAGTATTGCAAGAGCTCGGTCTACAGGATGATCCATTGTTCAAGTTGGCGATGACGCTTGAAAAGATCGCCTTGGAAGATGATTATTTTGTGAGCCGTAAACTCTATCCAAACGTTGACTTCTACTCTGGCATTGTGCAACGTGCACTAGGTATTCCAACAGAAATGTTCACCTGTGTTTTCGCTTTGGCAAGAACAGTAGGATGGATTGCTCAATGGGAAGAAATGATTACTGATCCCGAGTACAAGATTGGTCGTCCACGTCAGTTATACGTTGGCGAGACATCACGCAAAGTTCCCAATATTTCTTTGCGCAAATAAGGATTACAAAGAACTTTATGTCCCGTACACTTTATGACAAATTGTGGGATGACCACGTTGTTTACTCTGAAGAGGATGGCAC
>CAIMXN010000109.1 GCA_903845455.1 uncultured beta proteobacterium
GCCAACGAGAGATTTTCTGGTTTGGGCTTCCAACTGATGTTTTTCACGTTCGCGGGCATCCATGATGCGCGATACCAACACTTTCATCGCCTGATCTTTATTGCGATGCTGACTGCGATCATCTTGGCATTCCACTACGGTGCCAGTTGGCAAGTGGGTAATACGAACCGCCGAATCGGTTTTATTAATATGCTGACCGCCTGCACCTGAGGCGCGGAAAGTGTCGATGCGCAATTCAGCAGGATTAATTTTGACTGCCTCAAGCTCATCTGCTTCAGGCATTACCGCCACAGTGCAGGCAGAGGTATGTATACGTCCCTGAGTTTCTGTTTGCGGGACGCGCTGAACACGGTGACCACCAGATTCAAATTTAAGACGTGAGTAGACTGATTGACCCACTAGACGAAGGACCACCTCTTTGTAACCACCTAGATCAGATTCTGCGGAACTGACGACCTCCACTTTCCAGCCTTGACGTTCCGCAAAGCGGGTATACATGCGGAGAAGATCGCCAGCGAATAAAGCGCTTTCATCCCCACCAGTACCTGCGCGAATTTCTAAGAAGACATTACGCTCATCGTTTACATCTTTAGGCAACAACAACTTTTGTAATGCGCCCTCGAGCTCTTCCATAGTAGCCTGAGCACTTTTTTGCTCAGCGTCAGCAAAATCCTTCATGTCGGGATCTTTGCGCATGTCTTCAGCCGCAGCAGCATCCGCTTCAGCTTGTTTGTATAGGCCGAATTGTTCAACCACGGTTGCAATATCGGAATGCTCACGGGTGAGCTTGCGATAGTTATCCATATCCTTCGTGGACTCTTGGGTGGTTAATAAGGAATTGAGTTCGGCTAAGCGTGTGTCTAGATGATCTAGCTTAGCCCGCATGCTAGGCTTCATCTAATGTTCTTCTGGTTTGGAGTGTGAGGTAAATAACTTGGGTAGTAATTTGATAAGCGCATCGCGCTCAGCACCGTTGGAATGTTGCAATGCATGTAATGAGCCGTGTAAAAATTTATTGGTTAAACCTTGCGCCATGGCGTTGAGGACTTCTTGGGGATCATCGCCACGCATGAGGCGTTTCATCGCGCGTTCTAACTCAAGCTGTCTGAGGCGCTCACCTTGTTGTTGGATATCCTGAATGATGGGTACTGCACCTCGGCCTTGCATCCAGTGCATGAAATTACCAACACGATCTTCAATGATGGCCTCAGCCTGACTAACGGCTGCTTGACGTAACGATGTACCAGTCTGAATCATCACACCTAAGTCATCAACGGTATAGAGATAGATATCGTTTAAGCGAGAAATCTCAGGCTCAAAGTCACGTGGCACGGCTAGATCAATCATCACCATAGGTTTATGACGACGTTGTTTTAAAGCGCTTTCAACCATGCCTAAGCCGATGATGGGGAGCGATGATGCGGTGCTGGAGATAATAATGTCGAACTCATGCAGGCGTCCTGGCAATTCAGAGAGTTTGAAAGATTCGGCTTCAATATTTTCATTGGCGATTGAGTCGGCCAACTCTTGACCTCTTTCAATACTGCGATTAGCTATTGAGACTGTTTTAGGTTTATGGGCAACAAAGTGAGTGGCACACAGAGAAATCATTTCGCCAGCGCCAATAAATAAAACGCGTTGGTCAGAAATCGTTCCGAAGATCCGTTCGGCTAAGCGAACTGACGCCGCGGCCATTGAAATGGAGTGAGCTCCAATTTCGGTGGAGCCGCGCACTTCTTTAGCAACAGAAAAGGTTTTCTGAAACAAATGATTGAGATAAGTTCCAAGGACACCAGCATCATTTGCGCTACGGACAGCATCCTTCATCTGCCCTAGGATTTGAGTTTCTCCAATGACCATCGAATCTAAGCCGCAAGCCACCCTAAAGGCGTGACGCACGGCATCCGATTGCGGCAGGGAATAGATGTGAGGTTGAAGACTGCTCGGAGCTAATTTTTGGGTTTTTGCTAGCCAATCAAATGTAGCTTCATGCAAGATATTTTCAGCATTGGGATCATTGGCGGCGCAATAGAGCTCAGTACGGTTGCAGGTTGACAAAATTGTAGCTTCTGGCAGCCCAGCATGATCCGCGCCTACTAAATGCTGGCGGAGATCTTGCAACGCTTCTTGAAGAAATTCAGGATCAAAGGCGACCTTTTCCCGAATAGCGACTGGCGCTGTGTGATGATTGATGCCGAGTGTCAACAACTTCATAATGGTGATTATAGATTTGATGACAGCATTAATGGGGGTGGAAATGGGGTTTTTGGCTTTTCTGGTGATTGGCAGTATTTCAGGCGCATGCGCTTGGGGTTTCTACCCAAGGCTTAAGTCACAGCAGAAAAGCATCCAAAAGCTACTCATAGCTGCATTTATAGGTTTTGCAGCCGCTTTTGCTAGCTCATACCTAGGTCAATTCACTGATTCTTTTCAGTCTGGCCAAATGCTGGAGTGGCTTAGTGCCATCATTGCCTCATGCCTAGCTGGTTATCTTTATGCTGTTGTAGCTAGATGATTGAGTTAAGCCAAGCCATACGGTAAGTGCGCGATTTACTCTAAGTAAATTAGCGTTATCAAGTTCGCCAATTTTCTTCCCGATCTTCTCGGATCAAATAGACATCACTTTGTCTACTTGAATCTGATATGGTTTAGTTAAGCCGTTTTGCACATTGGGGGAAATGTCTAATCGAAAGAGCGGAGCATCAATTAATTCGCTTGAGAGAAGCAAAACAGTAGTAGTAGCATGCGATTCGTTAAAGATGCTTGATTGAATGACTAGGGCAGGCCTTGGTTTTCCAAAGTCACCCTGCATTGCAATGGTCACTAAATTACTACGCTTCATTCGTTATCTAGATCGTGTAAGGCTTCATCTAAGATGGATATTAATTGGATATCTAAGTGATCTGCGGCCGCGGCTAATGTTGATTGTCGACGGCACTCATGAGCAAAGCCAGCCGATCGAGTATTTGGAACCCAGAGTTAAATAGGGCGTCATCCAGCTTCTTTTAAGGAAAGCCTATGCTTTTGAACCCGTACCGCTGCACTTGAAGATATTTTGACCTCATGATAAATCGTTACGTGTAACAAATTTATTTAATCTCTTATATTAAAGAGGCCTATTTGATGACTTGTAGTTAAAGATGTATTAACCCACTGAATTTCAGTATTTCTGTGTTGTCTAAGCCACTTATTTGCTTGGGTAAAGTGCCCACAACTAGCGGCCCCGCCTGCTTGCAAAAAAGGCCTGCTGGTTTTATAGACCCCTAAGCCTGAGGGGTGGGAAGACTGCAAGATCAGTTGATTAGTGCCAAGCTCTATCAAAGGCAGTTTAGATTGGGCATGCCCACCCCACAGCATCCAAACTAAATGAGGCTTTGCTTTTGCGAGCTCAGTAATTAGCCTGTCAATGAAGAATTGCCAACCTAGCCCAGTATGACTTCCAGCTTCCCCAAGCTTTACGCTCAAGGCTGTATTGAGAAGCAATACCCCTTGCTTGGCCCAGTCTTGTAAGTCACCGTTTGGCAAGGCGCCAAAACCTTCTAGTGCTAAAGCTTTACTAATATTGCGAAGCGAGCTTGGAAATACTCGTGAGTTAGTTGGAATATCTTTAGGAATAGAAAACGCTAAACCCTGAGCAAGACCTGGAGAGTGATAAGGGTCTTGACCAAGAATGACAGCTTGCACTGAATTAAGAGGTGTTAACTGCAGTGCTTTGAAAAAGTGATCAGGTTCTGGGCAAATACATTCAGTATCAAGATCAAGCTCAGCCCGCAGGTTTTGCTGGAGCTGATGCCACTGGGCAGTTTCAAAAAAATCACCCAGCAACCCTCGCCAATCTTGTGGGATATCGTCTTTTGAGAATTGATACATGAATTAAGAAAAGTATAGAAAGGCAGAGAAAGTTACAGAAATATTTAGTGAGCAGGCTCAATTTGATATTGAACTGGTAACTGTTCTTTGCGCAAGACGACCATGCTTTCATATTCGAGATCTTCGCGGTAAAAACACAGAACAATTGGCTGATCTTCGTTAAGGCTCCCTAAAACCTTATCCCAGCGTGCCAAGGTAATGCGCTGCCCATTAATGCTAGCTAGCAGATCTCCAGGTGCGAGCCCAGCTACCTGGGCTGCTCCACCATCTAAGACATGAGTTACTTTTAACCAGCCATTAGCATCCACATGTCGCATCCCAAACTGAAGCTTGATACTTTCAGTTTTCGTTTGGGATTTGATTTGGACTTTAATTAAGCGAGCATTAAGCCATTTTTGAATGGGGATATCTTCAACACCAAAAAGATAGCGTGATTTGAATTCATGCCAAATTTTATGAAAGCCAGATCCTAGTAGATCGTGGATTAATGGGTCTAGCCCATCTTCAGTAATGCCATCCAGAGTGACACCGTGTCGTTGCCAAAGGAGACGCATCAAATCATCCAGGGATTGGCGATTTTTGGAGAATTCGCGAATCTGTAAATCAAGGCCTAGGGCGAATAGGGCGCCTTTGCCGTAATAGCTGACCACTGCATTTGGAGTGTTTTCATCGGCCTGGTAATA
>CAIMXN010000110.1 GCA_903845455.1 uncultured beta proteobacterium
GGACCGGCGGCAAGGGTTTTCTCAATTGCCGTAAACATGGCCTTGCCAGCCTCTGGATAACCTAAGTGATCCAACATCATCGAGCCACTCCAGATTTGACCAATGGGGTTGGCAATCATCTTGCCGTAGATATCTGGCGCAGAGCCATGCACTGGCTCAAATAGTGATGGGAACTTACCTTCTGGATTAATACTGCCGGATGGCGCAACTGCAATCGTGCCAGTACAGGCTGGACCTAAATCCGAAAGAATATCGCCAAATAAATTACTTGCTACGACCACATCAAAGCGATCAGGGTTCATCACAAAATGAGCCGCTAAGATATCAATATGGTATTTGTCAGTTCTGATCTCAGGATATTTCTTAGACATCGCCTCAACGCGCTCATCCCAATAAGGCATTGTGATTGCAATACCATTGGACTTGGTTGCTGAAGTGACATGCTTCTTAGGACGGCTCTGAGCAAGCTCAAAAGCATATTGCAAAATACGATCTACACCTTGACGTGTAAAGATAGATTCTTGAATCACGAACTCACGGTCAGTATCAGGGAACATTTTTCCACCGACACTCGAATACTCACCTTCGGTATTTTCGCGCACGACAAAGAAATCGATATCGCCAGGTTTGCGATTAGCCAATTGACAAGGAATGCCAGGCAATAAACGCACTGGACGCAAATTGACATACTGATCAAAACCACGGCGGAACTGAATCAAGCTACCCCATAAAGAAATATGGTCAGGCAAAATATCCGGCATACCCACGGCGCCAAAATAAATCGCATCGTACTTCATGAGCGTATCGAACCAGTCATCCGGCATCATCTTGCCGTGCTTTAAGTAGTAATCACAGCTTGCAAAATCAATGTGATCAAATTGCATGCCAATACCAAACTTACTGCTCGCCGCCTCTAAAGCACGCACACCCTCAGGCATCACTTCTTTACCAATACCGTCACCAGCAATAACGGCAATCTTGGGGTTTTTAATAATCTTTTGTGCTTTCATTTTGTTTCGGTCTCTTGAAATAGATTGTTCTAATAGATCCAGTGATTTTACTAGCTTTATCAATTAGCTAATCGCGCGGCGAATCTCGTCAGCTTTAGGCTTTTTACCCTGAATCGATTCACTGTCGTGCTCTGTTGTGTTCTCAATTGTTTCAGGAGCTGCCTCTAGCATTCGAATGTTGTCTTTTGGGCAAATAGGCGCCCCATAACTCGCCCATTTTTTTAACAAAGTCACCTCATAGCCACATTGACCGCATTTGGCTTTACTACGACTCGCATTGCTGGGTCTGGGCGGTGGAAACACAATCGCTTGATGAGGATATGGGCCAAGCTCTTGACTAATCATCATCAGTTTGACAACCAATGCTTCAGTAGCATGCGCCATGCGGGCCGGACCCTCCAGCCCAACTGTTTGAGCAATACCCTTGAAATCTTCACCATGACCACTAAAGCAATCATCCACCGCATGACAAAGCTCATGAACCAGGGTATCGAGTAACTGGACAGGGTCATCTAACTTAGGAGAGATGAAAATCTCATTGACGCCACCACCAGAACGCTCGCGAGGCCAACATTGACCTAGAGTCGTTCTTGGACTGCTGGAGGCAGGGAAGCCACAGGAAACTCGCACTGGAGGAATGGCATAGCCAGCTTTTGA
Source organism: uncultured beta proteobacterium (assembly GCA_903845455.1). GTDB lineage: Bacteria > Pseudomonadota > Gammaproteobacteria > Burkholderiales > Burkholderiaceae > Polynucleobacter. The sequence continues at coordinate 1,668 of CAIMXN010000110.1, forward strand.
AAATACTGGCTCTAGATGTCGTATTGCATCTTCTAGCCAGGCTTCACGAACAGAATGTTGCTTCATATTGCGTATTTCTAAAAATTATCAAAATGGTGAATTGCGATCATACGCCACCAAAAGTAGAATGGGTCTATGAAAGATCTAGAAAGCCTGAGCGCATCGCAAGCAGCAAAAGCACTTGCTAAAAGAGAGATCAAAGCTACTGACCTGCTACTGGCCTGCTTAGATCGCATTGGTCAACGAGAAAGTACCATCAAAGCATGGGTTAGCCTAGGGAAAGAGAATGCCCTGTCCAGGGCAAGAGAGTTGGATAAAGGTGCCATTAAAGGGCTCTTACATGGCCTACCGATTGGTCTCAAGGATCTCTATGACACCTTTGATCTTCCCACCTCCTATGGCTCACCGATTTACAGCAATCACTACCCCGCGACTGATGCTGTCTCAGTAGCTTTAATGCGTCAGGCAGGCGGCATTATTCTGGGTAAAACGGTCACTACTGAATTTGCTGCCTTTAAAAGTAGTACCACCTCAAACCCCCACAATCCACTACATACCCCTGGAGGATCTTCCAGTGGCTCTGCCGCTGCAGTAGCTGACTTTATGGTGCCACTGGCTACCGGTAGCCAAACTGCCGGATCCATTATTCGACCAGCTTCATTTTGTGGTGTGGTTGGTTACAAACCAAGCTTTGGCAAAATTAGTTTGGCTGGCGTCAAAAGCCTCTCTCCTACTCAAGATACTTTAGGCTGCTTTGGCAGAAGTATTGGTGATGTCGCTCTAGGCGTAGCGGTCATGAGTGGCGATCACTCTCTTGCCAGCATTGAAGATCTGCACCATAAACCGCGGATTGCTATTTGTAAAACACCAGATTGGGCGCTGGCACAAAAAGAAACTGGGGCAGCTCTGGCAGTAGCACGATTTGCAGCAGAAGCCATTGCCAAAGGCGGTGTTAGCGACCTCAAATTACCAGGGCTATTTCATCAGTTTTCACAAACTCAAGCACGCATCATGGCAGCGGAGATGTCGCGCAGCCTCACGTTTGAGCGCATGCGTTTCCCGAAAAAATTAAGTCCACAACTCACTAAACAGCTCAATGATGGCGCAGCGATTTCTTATGAACAATACGCAAAAGATTTGTTACGCAATCAAGAGGCGCATGCCGCTATACAACTGATCTTTAGCCAAGAGCTTGACATCATCATTGCACCGAGTGCACTTGGAGAAGCCCCCTTCTCAAAAGAAGGTACAGGAGATCCTATCTTCTGTAGAGGCTGGACTTTGCTTGGCTTGCCGTGCATCCATCTCAATATCACCACTGGCCCTAATGGATTGCCAGTTGGCGTCCAATTGATTGCAGGACCCGGAAAAGATCATTTTCTATTAAGCGCAGCCCGAGCATTTGCACGCTCACTGTCTGATCCCGTCACTCGAGAGCAGGCTTAAACAATGCGTTTTAATGGCTTGTTAATCCAGAGTGATGTGCGCTGATTTAATAGCCTTATTCCAGTAAGGCAATTCTCTCTTGAGCAAAGCATCTGTTGCGGCAGGCGTGAGATAACGTAATTCCACGCCCGCTGTATCGGCACGCTCTTTAACTTCCGGCAATGCCAAACTTGCTTTTACAGCATCCGTTAATTTTGCAATGACTGGTGCAGGTGTTTCTGCTGGGGCATATAAAGCAACCCAGGACTCCAGCTGAAAACTCGGTAAACCTGCTTCAGCAGTAGTGGGGACATTTGGCATGCCAGGATGGCGTGTTTTACCAGTAACTGCTAATCCCTTGAGTTTGCCACTCTGCACATGTTGCATGACCGAGGGAGGTGTTGTGATAAACACTTGTACCTGACCAGCCAAGACATCTTGTACTGCCGGACCAGAACCTTTGTAAGGCACATGAACTATCTCTACGCCTGTGATTTGTTTAAATATTTCTGTACCGATGTGTGAGACAGAGCCATTACCTTGTGAGGCATAGTTCAACTTGCCAGGATTAGCCTTGGCATAGGCAATAAATTCTTTGAGATTATTGACAGGCACTGATGGATGAACCGCAATCACATTCGTAGAGACAGTTAGCAAGGCAATAGGTGAAAAATCCTTAATCGGATCCCATGGCAATTTATCCATCAATGCAGGGTTAGCAACGTGATAACCAGAGTATGAGATCAATAAGGTATAGCCATCTGGTTTTGCTTTAGCAACATATTGATATGCGGTGTTTCCACTGGCACCCGGCTTGTTATCAACAATCACCGGCTCACCAATCACTCTAGTTAATGGCTCACTCAATAAGCGGGCTGAGGTATCAACTAAACCACCAGGGGGATTAGGCACTACAAGTACGATTGGTCGATCAGGAAAGGTTTGCGCATATGCAGTGCTAAAACTCAACACAATCGCAAGTAAGGCGAAAAGCTTTTGAATGATTCGGCTGGTTTTCATATTCATCCTAGTGGATTTGAATTCTGATGTCTCTATCGCTGCCCAACTTTAACATCACCAAAGATCGCCTGTGCTTCACGTGGCAAACAACGCCAATAACGCTCATGAGAATCAACTACCCCATCCAAGACCGCCGCAGCTTCCCAAGCCCAACGGGGTTTGTACAAGAAGGCGCGCGCTAAGGCAATTAAATCAGCGTCGCCCTGCTTGAGAATGTCTTCGGCTTGATGCGGATCGGTAATCAGACCGACCGTCATAGTTGGTAAACCCGATTTTTCCTTAACAAGCCTGGCAAAAGGCACTTGATAATGTGGGCCAATCGCTATTTTTTGCTTTGGTGAAATACCACCAGAGGAGATATGGACAAAGTCGCAACCAATCGGCTTGAGACGGGTAGCGAACTCGGCAGTTTCTTCTGGCGTCCAACCGCTCTCGATCCAATCGCTAGCAGAAATTCGGATACCTAATACGCCTTGATAGACCTTGCGCACTGCCTCAAATAATTCTAAGGGAAAGCGAATTCGATTCTCAAATGAACCACCATACTCATCAGTTCGCTGATTAGCGATAGGCGATAAGAATTGATGCAATAGATATCCATGAGCACCATGCAATTCAATACCATCCAAACCAATGCGGTCGGCACGCTGCGCAGCCACTACAAAAGCCTCCTTCAAAGCACTCAACTCCTCTTTTGAGAGTTCATCGGGTGAACGCTCCCCTTCTAATTGTGGAATCGCAGAAGGCGCTTTAATTTCCCAGCCACCTTGATCCTCCGAAAGTAATTGACCGCCATTCCATGGGGTAGCACTAGAGGCTTTGCGCCCAGCGTGCGCCAACTGGATAAATACTGGGATGGCAGGGGCTAATTTACGTGCCCGAGTCAATTTATCTTTCAATGCAGCTTCTGTCCGGTCATCCCATAAGCCAAGACAGGCTGGGGTAATACGTCCTTCTGGCGTGACGCCTGTGGCCTCAATAATGAATAAGCCCGCACCGCTATTAAACAAATTACCCCAATGCATCAAATGCCAATCACTTGCCTCGCCATTGTCCGCGGCGTATTGACACATTGGCGCAACCACAATGCGATTTACAAGTTCTACAGGGCCTCTTGGGGAGTTTAGGGTGTAACCAGAAAACAAAAGACTCATGAAATAACCTCTTAGGTGAAGACTAAATGCCTAAATCAACTGAAAAAAGCTGAAATTTGCTTAAAGCGATAGAATACTTAAAACTAGAATATATGACACGGCAAAGTTGCACAGATAACTCTTCTGAGCGCCTTCGCTAGACCCCTAAAACCCTAATTACTCTTAAATATATATGATGAATGCAACTCAAGCCTTTGAATCTAAAGAAGATATCGGCCACTATGTTGGCGGTAAGGTAGTCAACCCCAAGGATGGGCGCTTTGCTGATGTCTATAACCCAGCAAAAGGGAAAGTGGCGCGACGCGTTGCTTTGGCCAGTCGCAAAGAGGTAGATGAAGTCGTATCGGTTGCGCAAACTGCTTTTCAGACTTGGGGTCAAACTTCGCCCCTGCGTCGCGCCCGCATCATGTTTAAGTATCTTGAACTCCTCAATGCGCATCGCGATGAATTGGCTGCCATCATTACTGCCGAACATGGCAAAGTATTTACGGATGCTCAAGGTGAAGTCACCCGCGGTCTTGAGATTGTGGAATTTGCTACTGGCATACCTGAGTTACTCAAGGGCGACTACACGGAACAGGTTTCTACTGATATCGATAACTGGGTAATGCGCCAACCTTTAGGCGTAGTTGCGGGTGTTACGCCATTTAACTTCCCCGTAATGGTGCCGATGTGGATGTTCCCAGTGGCGATTGCTTGTGGAAATACCTTCATTCTCAAACCAAGCCCAACAGATCCATCGGCCTCACTACTGATGGCCAAACTTCTCAAAGAAGCAGGTTTACCTGATGGCGTATTTAATGTGGTTCAAGGCGATAAAGAAGCGGTGGATGCTTTGATTGAAAACCCAGATGTGAAAGCGGTGAGCTTTGTAGGCTCGACGCCGATTGCCAACTATCTTTATGAGCGCTGCGCCCACTTTGGCAAACGCTCCCAGGCACTTGGTGGCGCCAAAAATCATATGGTCATCATGCCTGATGCTGATATGGATAAAGCAATCGACGCTTTGATTGGTGCAGCCTATGGCTCTGCTGGTGAACGCTGTATGGCAATCTCGGTAGCGGTCTTAGTGGGTGATGCTGCTGACAAGATCATGCCTAAGCTGATTGAACGTACCAAAACCTTGAAGATCAAAAATGGTATGGAACTGGATGCAGAGATGGGTCCAATTGTGAGTAAAGCTGCTCTCGAGCGTATTACTGGCTACATCGATAGTGGCGTTGCCTCTGGTGCCAAACTATTAGTTGACGGTCGCGGCCTAAAGGTAGCAGGTCTTGAAGATGGCTTCTTTATTGGTGGTACTTTGTTTGACAACGTCACCCCAAGCATGAAAATCTACCTAGAAGAAATCTTTGGACCAGTACTGTCTTGCCTGCGAGTTGCGAACTTTACTGAGGCCTTAAACCTCGTCAACTCTTGTGAGTTTGGTAATGGGGTTGCTTGCTTTACCAGTGATGGCAATATCGCCCGTGAATTTGCCCGTCGTGTTCAAGTAGGTATGGTTGGTATTAATGTGCCTATTCCAGTACCAATGGCTTGGCATGGTTTTGGTGGCTGGAAGAAATCCCTCTTTGGCGATATGCATGCCTATGGTAAAGAAGGTGTACGCTTCTACACCAAACAAAAGAGCGTGATGCAACGCTGGCCTGAAAGTATTGCTAAGGGTGCAGAGTTTGTGATGCCAACCTCGAAGTAATAGTTTAAGCAATCAATAGAAATGGGGACTTTAGTCCCCATTTTTTTATCGTGCCAAATTGTTTTACTGCTTTGAATTTAAGAATTCAATGACTGCTTTATTAAATACCTCTGGCACCTCGACATGTGGGACATGGCCAACGTTATCAATTGGCATAAGCTGGGCATGCGGGATAGTTTTAGCAGCCTTCTGACCTAACTCAGGAAAATTTCCAAGGGCTTTGACTGCTTCTGGTGGAGCAAAGCGCCGCCCAAAGACAGTGCGATCTTTTTGCCCAATCACCAACAACACAGGCATCTTCAGTTGTGGCAAATCCTTGACTACCGGCTTCTCAGCAATCATTTGATAGGTTAGAACCGAAGTGCGGGCATATGCAGGATAGTCAGGGCCTTTTTGGACTCTGACATACACTTCTATAAATTGTTCATAGGCAGGTTGCCAATTCGGAAAGTAGCTTTGCAGAAACTTACGATAGCTGGCTTCTGTCTGAGACATTTCTAGCTGTAGTAAGTTATCGTTCCGCTGAGGAGGAATATCTTTACTGTAATCCTCAAGACCTAGTGGGTTTTCTAATACCAATTTGCGAACCGTTTGCGGATACAAACGCGCAAAGCGCACCGCTACCATACCACCCATCGAATTGGCAATCACGGAGACCTGTTTAATCTTTAAGGATGTCAAGAGGGCCTGCGTATTAGCTGCAAGTTCGTCAAAGTGATATTCCACATTTGGCTTAGAAGATTTGCCAAAGCCAATCTGATCAGGTGCAATTGCGCGATAGCCTGCTTGGCTTAATGCTGCGATGGTCAGATTCCAATAGTCGCTAGAAAAGTTCTTGCCATGAAACAGCAGGACTACACCCTTTTGCTTGCCTTGCGCAGGCACATCCATAAACATCATGCTGGCTGGCTGGCCTTGTAAGCTAGTCTTAAATTCTTGAAGGGGATAGGGGTAAGGCCAATTACTTAAACGTAAATCCAATGGTGCAGCATTGGCATAAAGACTTGGGGCCGGAGTTTGAGCTTGAGTAGGAGCGCTAACGGGCTGTTCGACGGTTGAACAAGCTGAGAGCAAAACTACACTCAGGCACACTAACAATAGACTCTTGATGGTTGCCCTCATCATCAGACAATCGTTGTTTGCAAAGAAACCAGACCAGCAACGCTACCAACCAAGAGATCGCCTTTTTTAACAGGTCCTACGCCCGCAGGCGTACCAGAAAAAATCAGATCACCAGGTTCAAGCGTGAATAAGGTTGATAGATACGCAATCGTGTCTGGCACATTCCAGATGAGTTGATTGAGATCACCCTCTTGGCGCACTTCACCATTGACCAAAAGTTTAACGCTACCCTTGCTTGGGTGACCACACTGAGCAACAGGGGTCAAAGGTCCACAAGGAGCGGATTGATCAAAGGCCTTGCCCGTATCCCAGGGGCGGCCCATTTTCTTAGCCTCACCCTGCAAATCACGACGCGTCATGTCAAGGCCAACGCCATAGCCATAAACGTGGTCGAGCGCCTTATCAGCAGGAATATTTTTTCCACCCTTGGCAATCGCTACCACCATTTCAATCTCGTGGTGAACATCGTGAGACAGGCTTGGGTAAGCCATATCTTTTCCATCAGTCACGATTGCTGTTGCCGGCTTCATAAAAAAGAATGGTGGCTCACGGTCGGGATCATGACCCATCTCTCGGGCATGGTCAGCATAGTTCCGACCAACACAATAGATGCGATTGACTGCAAAACGACGGGTATCACCCACTACTGGCAAAGTTGATACTGTAGGTGGATCGATCACATATGCTGAACTCATAACTAGCCTTTCAATGGAAAATATTTAGATGCTGACTATCTATAACTGAATATAAAAAATTATTTAGGCAATTCTTTGGCGATCGGATTTTTTAAAATACCAAGACCTTCGATCTCAATCTCCACAATATCACCCGGCTGCATGAACACTGGCGGCGTTCTAGCGTACCCTACTCCTGCAGGAGTGCCCGTAATGACCACATCGCCAGGCTCCAAAGTCATCACCTCAGAAATCAAGATCAAGGTCTCAACAACTCCCCACAAAAAATGTTCTGTATTACTGTCTTGCATGATCTTGCCATTGAGGCGTGACTGAATACGCAAACCATGTGCTGCTACTGGCAACTCATCCGGAGTTACGAGACAAGGACCAAAGCCACCGGTTTGATCAAAGTTTTTGCCAATCGTCCATTGACTGGTTTTACGTTGATAGTCACGCATAGAGCCGTCATTAAAGATGCTGTAACCAGCAATTGCTGCAAGAGCATTCTCCTTGGTCAATCGATGGCATTGCTTGCCAATCACAAAGGCCAATTCTGCTTCGTAATCCAACTTATCAGAAACAGGTGGAATAATCATCGCCTGCTCATGACCCAACAATGAACTCGGCACTCGCATAAAAAACGATGGGTAATCGGGTCGAGCATGACCGCCCTCTTTTGCATGGTCTGCATAGTTAAGCCCCATACAAACGATTTTTTCTGGCTTAGGAATGACAGGTGCAAAAGCAATATCGCTACTCGACTTCCATGAAAGATCTGTTTGACCCTGAATCTCTTTTGCCCGCATCATGAAGGAGGAAGACGCAATAATCTCCAATAAGGTATTAGGCAAAGTGGCATCTACTTCTGCAAGAGCAACCCATGCCTTTTGGCTTGCATCTTTAAAAATGCCAACCCGAGTGTCTTGTTTGTCTAATGGATTTGGGTAATAGGTAAATAAACGCATTTAAAGCCTTTCTGATAATTCTGTATTTTTTTTCTTGATGGCGTCTCTTGATTTTTTCTTGTGATGAATATGCTGAAATTTCAAAAGCAGAATACTCATCGCCAGGGCAAATGTCAGGGTATTGGCAAAAATGAGAGGCCAACTTTCAATCACGACCCCATAAATCAACCATAAGCCAACCCCTACAGTAAATAAACTATACATACCCAACGAGACACCCGATAAATCCCGACTGCGCCAAGAATGGATGGCCTGAGGCAGAAAAGCAATCGTGGTCAAAAAGGCTGCACAGTAGCCGATGATTTCGTTGTAATAAGTCTCAAGATTCATGGGTTTATTGTAGTTATTTGTTGTATCAAATCCTTGATCTCAGACAGGTCAAGTGGAAGAGCGCAATAAATGCGTAGATAATGGAATTTCTAGACTTATTCCCAAACAATGATTCAAAAAGATATGAGACTAACAAAATCTACATTACTGGGCTTTGGCCTACTCCTAACTGCTTTTGCGAGCCTTCCACAAGCACAAACTGTCACTATTAAGGCTTATCCGGATAAACAGGTCAGACTGGTAATCCCCTTCCCGCCAGGTGGTGCCACTGACGTTATTGGCCGCATCATGGCTCAAGAACTCTCCAAATCCTTAAATCAACAAGTTGTCGCAGATAACCGGGCAGGCGATAGCGGCAATATTGGGGCTGATATGGTGGCCAAGTCGCCAGCTGACGGCTATACCCTGTTAATGGGCGCCCTAACCTCTCATGCCATCAATGCCAACCTTGAAAAAAGTAGTATTAAATATGACCTAGAGAAAGACTTCACACCCGTAGCGGTTGTTGGGGTAGTGCCGCTCGTTTTCGTGGTGAACCCATCCGTTCCAGTCAAAAACATGAAGGAGTTCATTGCCTATGCCAAGGCTAATCCTGGCAAGCTGACTTTTGCCTCTTCAGGAGCTGGCGCACCCCAACGTCTTGCGATGGAAATGTTTCGTTTCCAATTGGGCCTTGATTTACTCCATGTCCCTTATAAAGGTAGCGGACCGGCTATGACCGATCTTGTAGGCGGTCAAGTCCTGAGCATGTCTGAGACAGTTCCTGCGGCATTACCGTTTATTCAATCAGGTCATTTACGACCTCTCGCCGTGACAACCGCAAAACGGATTAGCCAACTGCCAGATGTACCTACGGTGACTCAAGCCACTGGTCTACCCAATTTCGATGTTGTGAGTATGTTTGGTATCGAGGCACCTGCAGGTACACCCAAACCCATCGTAGACAAGCTCAGCTCTGATATCAAAATGATTTTGCAACGCCCTGACGTTCAAGAGCGCATGCTGGCTGCAGGTGTCTATGTCAACTATCTATCGCCAGCAGATTCAGAAAAACGCATCGCACGTGAACTGAATATGTGGGCTAAGGTGATCAAGGATGCAAAAGTACAGACAGACTAAATGAGTCAATCGCAAAGCTGATGCTGCATCAACCCAAAAGGCCAATAAGATTCATTGGCCTTTTATTTTTTACAACGCTATCCATCATTGAAGTAGCAAATTATTCTTTTTCGATCTTGGCTTGGGATGCTACCTGCTCCCATTTCTTTTTCTCTGCAGCAACAAACAGTTTTGTATTCGCAGGTGTATCACCTACTGACCACCCGCCTAAGTCTTTCCAGCGTTGCTTAATCTCTGGTGTTTCAAGAGACTTCTTTACTGCTGCATAAATCTTGTCGATCACTGGCTTAGGTGTGCCTGCAGGAACAAATAAACCAAACCAAGCAGTCAC
>CAIMXN010000111.1 GCA_903845455.1 uncultured beta proteobacterium
GATCTTAATGGGCTTGGATGGTGCGGAGAAGCTGGCATCAGCCATTGCGGTTGGTCCTGATGGCGCCACATATTCTGGCACTGGTAGGGCTGGTAAACCCACCGAACTGTCTTTGGATGCTAAAACTTTGAAGTCTTTCGCCGGTAATCGTGCTCGCAAAGGTCACTTTGTTGAGCCCCACCTAAAGGATGGCAAGTTAAAGGCGTATTAAGTCATAAAGCTTTTACTCACACTGTTGTGCTGATAAAAAGAAACCCGGTCAGTTTGCGCTGCCGGGTTTTTTCATTGCAGCATTCTTTATCTTCAGACGGCAATGCCGTATTTGACGGCAATGACTTCAGCCAAGATGGAGACCGCAATTTCTGGTGGCGTTAATGCGCCAATGTGAAGACCTACGGGGCCATGTAATTTTTTCACTTGTTCATTGCTCAGGTCAAAATCAAGTAGACGCTCTTTACGTTTCTGAGTATTCACCTTGCTTCCTAAGGCGCCAACATAAAATGCCGATGATTTTAAGGCTTCCATGAGTGCTAGATCATCAAGCTTAGGGTCATGGGTTAAAGCGACCACAGCCGTATGGGGATCAATACCAATTTCTAGCAAGACATCATCTGGCATGCCTTTAATAAAGGTCAGATCATCGCGCTTAATACCTTCAGCATATTCTTCACGGGGATCAATCACGATAACTTCAAAATCCGAGGCTAAAGCAAAATCGGCTGTATAGAGCGATAGTTGGCCAGCACCAATAATGACCATCCGCCAGCGTGGCCCATACGTGGTGCGCATCGTTTTTTCATCGTAGGAGAAAGTATCGCTACGATTTCCATCTTCTAAGATTGATTTTCCAGAGGCAATATCGACGCTACGACGGGTTATCTGATGAAGAGAAATTGCCCTCAGAAGTTCTTCTAAAAGCGCAAGCTCTGGTTTGGGTTCAATCAGCAATCTGAGTGTGCCGCCACAAGGAATGCCAAAGCGGGCCGCTTCTTGTTGGCTGACGCCATATACAACCATCTCTGGCGTGTTACGCGTCAGAATCTCGGTTTGTACACGGCGAATCAGATCATCCTCTACACAACCACCAGAGACTGAGCCAGCAACTTGTCCGTCTTGACGAATGGCTACCCAAGACCCTACCGGTCTTGGTGCAGAACCCCAAGTTTGGACAACGGTGGCAATGGCTACTGGATGGCCGGCTTTTAACCAATCAACAGCAGACTTGAGAACGCTTAAATCAGTGCTGTTCATACTTTGTCTTTAGTTTCTAAGAAGTTTATTGTTAACAATTTTGTTTATTTGGAATAACTATTTATTATCACCCCAATGAACCCTCTGGGAAACACTCCACAAACTTCACTGCGTTTGGCAGTCCTATTGCTGGCTGCTGGGGAAGGAAGTCGCCTGGGTTCCCACCCTAAAGCTCTTCTAAAAAAGGATGGGCAGTCGCTATTGAATCACTTCTGTACTGCTTTGACCCCTTTTAATCCAGTTGAACTGGTGATTGTGACGGGATTTCATGCGGATTTGATTGAGAGTGAAATTCATGCCATTCAAAAATCTTCAGCATTACCTATTTTTATTGTTCGAAATTTATTCTCAAAAGAGGGTCAGGCCAAATCGGTACGCTTAGGCTTGGAATCTCTCCAGAGCGAATTTGATGTGTTGATGGTCGCACTTTCAGATCAGCCTAGGATTGGTGCTCCAGAAATTGAGGCATTACTGCATGAGTATTCACAAAAAGAAGGCGGTCAAGAGGTCATTTTGCCCCTAGTAGAGGGCCAAAGAGGTAACCCCATTTTATTTTCAAACGCTGCTGTCAAAGACGTTTTAGCGACCCCAAGGATGGTGTGTCGCCAATATATGGACAAGTATCCCGAGATTGTCAGGATCATGCCAAGTGATCTCCAAGGGTACGTGCTCGATGTCGATACCTTTGATGATATCCAGCGAGAAAAGCTCACCTTAAGCTAAGCACTTAACACTAAATCACTGATTTTTTAAATCTCAGCAATCAGTTCAATTTCAACGCAAGCTCCTAAGGGGATTTGCGCTACTCCAAATGCGCTGCGGGCATGCTTGCCAGCTTCACCAAAGACTTCAAAGAGTAATTCTGAACAACCATTCACTACCAAGTGTTGCTCGGTGTATTCAGAAGTGGAGTTCACCAGACCCATGACCTTCACAATGCGCTTGACCTTATCTAATGAGCCAAGATGATGTTGTAAGGTTGAAAGTAAATCAATCGCAATGGATCTAGCAGCTGCTTTACCAGTCTCGGTATTCATATCGAGGCCCAGTTTTCCGACCCAAGGTTTGCCATCACGCTTAGCAATATGCCCAGATAAAAAAACAGTGTTACCAGTGGTGGCAGCCATCACATAGGCTGCAGCAGGGGGTCCTGGTGGTGGCAAATCAATTCCCAAGGTTTTTAAGTGAGCGCTAATATTCGTAGTCATAGAGTTTATTTAAGGATAAAAATGATCAAAGCAATTCTGTGATCTTACTTTGAAAGTTGGCGCATCGCACTTTCCAGTCCATTTAAGGTGACAGGGTACATCCGTTCTTTCATGAGTCTTTGCATGATGTCGATCGATTGACGATACTGCCAGACAGATTCAGGTTCAGGGTTAAGCCAAGCAAAATGGGGGAAGTGCTCAATCAGGCGGTTGAGCCAGGTTGCTCCAGCTTCGGGGTTGTTATATTCCAC
>CAIMXN010000112.1 GCA_903845455.1 uncultured beta proteobacterium
CATTTAATAGGCTATTTACCCTCATTAAATATAGGTTATTTTGATTTTATATCCATGGATTGATTCTTCTTTATAACTGTATATAATCTGTCCATAATTAACCGATTATTTGGTTAATTGATATAAATCAAATTTAATTAATGGAGTGTGGATATATGTCTTCCTATAAAGAGCTATTAGCCCAACGTGAGTTGCTAGATAAACAGATTAAAGAAGCGGTTCAACGTGAAAAAGCTGATGGTATTGCTAAAGCTAAGCTCATCATTGAGCAATATGGCTTAAGTGCTTCTGACCTCTTCAGCCGTAAAGCAGGTGCGAAAAGCGCAAGCGGTAAAGTTGCCCCAAAATATCGCAATCCAGCTACCGGTGATACTTGGACTGGTCGCGGTAAAGCCCCTAAGTGGATTGACGGCAGAGATCGCAGTAACTATTTGATATAACTACCTGATTTAAATCAGTTTTATAAAAAAGCCGCACCAGTAACGGGGCGGCTTTTCCTATTGCACAGCGAGCACCGAATCTCTTAAGTGCACTTTCTACCGAGGGCTTCAATAAAGATGGGCTCCAATAGTTCATGACGGTTTTTATAGTTAGAGGGATCTTGCCCTAGGTCGGTCGCTGGATAAGGAATAATCAGGGGATTTAGCTCAATGAGGCCATTTTCTAGCTCCTCCTGAAGGCTTTCTGTGGATGGTGGTCTAACACCCCCAGAATTTTCATCGGCGAGGGCTATTACCCCTGGATGAAGCTTAATAAACCCTTCATCAACCAGAATAGGGATATGCTGCGTATCCTTATTTTTGCTTAGATAATGGAGGAGATGCACCTGTTCAACTGGTGGAATCAAAGCATCCAGGAAGATTAAGTCAGGCGCTATCGAGACTGCTTTCATCAAACCCTCTAAGCTGTCTATCGCAATATCCATTTCTACCTTCAATTGCCAATCCTGGATAGATTCAACGAGTTCTTCACCATTCTCAATTCTTCTAAAGATACCCATGGCAATGCAATGTTGACTTGATTTTTGTCTCATGGCCCTTTTGCGTCTTTGCAACTGCTGGTTTAATGAGCTGGCAAGTATGCGTCTGTGGCCACCGCGCGTCTTCCAGGCGATTAATTCACCTAATTCCACCATTTTCTGTACTGTGCCAAGGGACACTTGCAAGACTTTGGCGCTTTGCCGGGTGCTGAGGTATTCCATTTCAGGGGTAATTGCTTTCATATTTCCTTAATGTCATTAATTCACTTGAAGATTTAGAGAATAAAAATCAAATCCATTTGAATCTGTCAGGAAGGTCTGAAAGCTAAGTAGGAAATTTCTTATTAATTGTCTTTTGATCGGTAAATACCCGTGTGAACCTCACAATCAGGGAAAGTCCTTTATGGGTTGATGGTTAATCGTGTTAAATTATCAGGGTAGTAAAGAGTATTTGCACAGATCAATTCGCAGGACGGTGAAGCCTGAATGCGAGTGGTTATAACCACAGTTTTGATTCGGGAAACCCGATGAAAGGTGAGCATCATGATGCAGGACCAAAGAGATAACTCGTATCTCTTCGGCGGAAACGCCCCCTACGTAGAAGAACTCTACGAATCCTACTTGCACGATCCAGCCTCCGTTGCTGATCATTGGCGAGATTATTTTGATAACGTGAAACAGGTTCCAGCAGCGGACGGCTCGTCTCGAGTGGATATTGCTCATGGACCGATTGTGGCTTCATTTGCTGAGCGCGCTAAGCAAGGCCCCATCAGAACAGTATCTGATTCGGATGACTTAGAGATGGGACGCAAGCGCGTAGCTGTCCAGCAGTTAATTGCCGCGTATCGTAACGTCGGTAATCGCTGGGCAGATATTGATCCGTTGAAACGCACTGAGCGTCCGGATATTCCAGAATTAAATCCAAACTTCTATGGTTTTACTGACGGCGATATGGATATCGTCTTCAACACCAGCAATACCTTCTTCGGCAAGACCGAGATGACATTGCGTGATCTATTACAGGCTTTACGTGAAACGTATTGCGGCACGATCGGTGCCGAGTATATGTTTATTGCAGACCAAAAAATTAAAAAATGGTGGCAAGAAAAATTAGAGTCGATTCGCTCAACCCCAAGATTTAACCTCGATGAGAAGCGTCAAATCTTAGATCGCATCACCGCTGCTGAAGGTTTAGAACGTTATCTGCAAGCCAAGTATGTTGGTCAAAAACGCTTCTCTCTCGAAGGTGGTGAAAGTTTTATTGCCTGTATGGATGAGCTGGTGCGTGACGCTGGCGAGAAGGGCGTGCAAGAGATCGTCATTGGTATGGCCCATCGTGGTCGTCTTAATGTGCTCGTGAATACTTTGGGCAAAATGCCGACGGATTTATTTGCAGAGTTTGAACATAAGGGCCCAGAAACATTGCCAGCAGGTGACGTTAAATATCACCAAGGTTTCTCAAGCGATATCTCCACTCCTGGTGGTCCAGTGCATTTGTCATTGGCCTTTAATCCCTCTCATTTAGAAATCGTTAACCCAGTTGTAGAGGGTTCTGCGCGGGCTCGTATGGAGCGGCGTGGCGATCTCTTGGGTGAACAAGTGTTGCCAGTATTGGTTCACGGTGATGCAGCCATTGCTGGTCAGGGTGTCATGCAAGAGACTTTAGCCATGGCTGAAGTGCGTGGCTATTCCACTGGTGGCACTGTCCATATTGTGATTAATAACCAAATTGGTTTCACAACATCCGATCCCCGTGATTTACGTTCAAGCTTGTATTGCACTGACATCATGAAGATGATTGATGCTCCTGTATTGCATGTGAACGGTGATGATCCAGAAGCAGTAGTGTTGGCTACTAAATTAGCTGTTGAGTTCCGCACACAGTTTCACAAAGATGTGGCGATTGATATTGTCTGTTTTCGTAAGTTAGGACACAACGAGCAAGATACGCCAGCGATGACTCAGCCCTTGATGTACAAAATCATTGCTGCGCATCCTGGAACACGCAAGGTATACGCTGATAAGTTAGAGAACCAGGGCGCATTGCCGGCTGGTACTGGTGATTTGATGGTCAAAGAGTATCGCGCTGCGATGGATCAAGGTAAACAAACTTCCGATCCGGTATTGAGTAACTTTAAAGGCAAGTTTGCAGTGGATTGGGCGCCGTTCTTGAATAAGAAATGGACCGATGA
>CAIMXN010000113.1 GCA_903845455.1 uncultured beta proteobacterium
ACATGGGAGCTATTTAAATCTCCCTGTAGGGGCTTTGCATTTGCGGCCTATGAATATTTCTATGGAAGAGGCGGGGGCAATCGGAGTTCCTTTTGTGACTGCTTTTGAAGGGTATCGACGTAGCGGCTTACCTCAAGCTGGCATGACAGTTGCCGTGATGGGCGCAAATGGGAAAGTAGGTCAGGCTGCAGTTCAGATTGCAGCAATGCATGGGGCAAATGTGATTGCTGTACAGCGGCACTCAGCTTTTGATGCCTTCTCATGCATTCCAGTCAATGTGATTAATGCTAAAGAGTTATCTCCTGATCAAATCTCTGAAAAGATTCTGCAATTGAGTAATGGGAAGGGTGCTCAAATTGTGTACAACACAGTTGGCAGTGCTTATTTTGAGGCCGCAAATAAATCATTGGCCAAGGGTGGAACTCAAATCTTTATTGCGACACAGGAGCGCGCTGTGCCATTTGATATTTTTACCTTTTACCGTGGTATGCATACCTATGTTGGTATAGATACCCTGGCACTAGATTGCGTTGAATCTAGTAGGCAATTGGATTTTTTGCGCCCTGGATTTGAGTCTGGAAAATTAAAACCTTTTCCAGTCGATCAGGTTTTTACGCTTGAAAACGCCCACGAAGCTTATAGACAAGTTTTTGGTGGTTCAAAACAAAGAATTATATTTAAGCTGTAGTCCTTAGTGGTGCTACTTGCATCATTGGAATAGTTATGTACATTACACGATTTAATCAAGCTAAAACCTATGAGGCACCCCAACATGATGACATGACGTGCTTTCGTCTGCAGGGTAAGGAGGCAAGCCCTTGCCATCAAATGTGGATGGGTATGAGCGTGATTGAGCCTGGCGGTCAGACGGGTTTTAATGAGTCAAATGTGGAAAAAATATACTTAGTGATAGATGGCGAAGTCACTATTTTTTGTGAGTCAGCAGATGGTAGTAAATCAGAAGCAACCTTGTCGAAAAATGATTCCTGTGTTTTTTTGTCTGGCGAGAAAAGACAGCTAAAAAACTTCAGCAATCAAGTTGCCAAAGTTGTTTTGATCATGGCTTCAAATTAGATTCTTTTTAAATCAGGTGGGTGGATAAAATGATAAGAAAAACAAGTGCAATCTCTAAAAATATAATTGCTATTTTGGCGTTAATTTTAGGGCTATCTCTAGTCAGTATAAAAAATGCATATGCACTTACACCATGGCCAAAAAAACAAACCATTCGCTTTATAGTGCCATTCACCCCTGGAAGTGGTACTGATGTGATTGCACGTTTATTGGCTAATAAGCTAAGTGATTCGCTTGGCACATCGATTTTTGTAGAGAACAAGCCAGGTGCTGGTGGCACAATCGGCGCTGGGATTGTGGCTAAGGCTGAGCCAGATGGATATACCTTCTTAATTCAGTCATCTGGACACGTTGTTAATCCGTTTTTATACTCTAACCTTTCTTACGATACGCTCAAAGATTTTGCGGGTGTTACCTCGCTAGTCCAATTACCAAATGTTATGGTCACATCACCCAGTTCTGGCTATACCTCAGTCGGTGACTTGGTGAGTAAGGCCTTAATTGAGCCTGGGATAAAAAATTATGCTTCAGCTGGTAATGGTTCAGCTACCCATATGAATGCAGAAAAATTTAGAATCGCTGCAAAGATTGATGCAAATCATATACCTTATAAGGGGACGCCAGACGCCATTACAGACACCATCGCTGGTCGTGTTGATTGGTTTTTTTCCCCAATTGTTTCTGCATTACCATTAATTAAAGATGGAAAGTTACGTGCTTTGGCCGTCGGCACGGATAAGCGCTCCTTTGCTTTGCCTGATGTACCTACAACGATTGAGGCAGGTTTTCCGAATTCTGCTTATATTTTTTGGGTTGGTATTTTTGCGCCTGCCAAAACCCCCACAACAATTATTAATCAGATGAATCTCAATATTATCAAAGTGATGAAAGACCCAGAAGTGGTGGCTCAGCTTCGTAAGCTTGGCGCAGAACCTATGTTGATAGGTCCTCAAAAGTTTGATCAGATGGTGCGGAGCGAAATGGATGCAGCTGCTATTGTAATTAAAGAATCCAAGATGGTTGTCAACTAAAAATACTGATATTCCCATAGAAGAAGAGGACCATTCAGCTACTCTTCCAACTTTTGTGGGTCAGCTCAAAAATGGTGGAAGTTTGCCTTTTGAGTGTTACTAAAAGTAACTGTACACTGAGCTTACAAAATGCAGAAAGAGATAACGCAGATGCGCGTGATTCGTTTGGGTGCTGGAGCTGGATATTCGGGAGATCGCATCTTACCAGCTGTTGAGCTCGCTGAAAAAGGTAGCTTAGACTATCTGGTCTTTGAGTGTTTGGCCGAAAGAACGGTAGCACTCGCTCAGTTAGAGAAAAGTAAAAATCCAGATTTGGGTTTTGATCCCTTACTGAGGGATCGGATGGAGGCTGTCTTGCTCACCTGTAAAGAACAGGGAATCAAAATAGTGACCAATATGGGTGCAGCCAATCCGCATGCCGCAGCCAAAGAGGTGCTCGCTATTGCGAAAGCGTTGGGGATTACATCCTTGAAAGTTGGCGTTGTGAGCGGGGATGATGTTTTGCCCCAAGTCTTGTCTGGTAACTTTTCAGTTATGGAGACAGGTGAGTCAATTTCGACAATGAAGGGCGACATTATTTCTGCTAATGCCTATTTGGGTTCAGAGCCGATTGTCGAAGCATTGTCCTTAGGTGCTGATATTGTGATTACTGGGCGTGTGTCAGATCCAGCACTTTTTCTAGCACCCTTAATGTATGAATTTGGGTGGTCTAGCTCAGACTGGGAAAAATTAGGTCAGGGCATTTTGGTTGGCCATTTACTCGAGTGTGCGGCACAAGTTACTGGCGGCTACTTTGCTGATCCTGGATATCGTGATGTTCCAAATTTAGAAAATCTGGGTTTCCCAATTGCAGAAGTATCAGAAAATGGAGAGGTGATCATTACAAAAGTTGAGGGATCTGGAGGGTGCGTTACAACAGCCACTTGTTCTGCTCAATTACTATACGAGATAGAAGACCCAGCACAATATCTCCAGCCAGATGTCATAGCAGATTTTTCGCAGGTTACCTTATTCGAAGTTAGCAAGGATCGAGTTCAAGCTAAAAAAGCGAGTGGACATCCTCGCCCCAATATGATTAAAGCTACAGTAGGTAAACGAGATGGTTTTATTGGTGATGGTCAAATTTCTTATGCTGGTTTGGGGGCAGTCTCCAGAGGGCAGTTAGCCTTAGATATTTTACAAAAGCGCATTGAGGCATCTGGCATTCAATTACTTGATATTCGATATGAGTTAATTGGTGTTAATGCAATTCATGGAGAGAGTCTGTCACGTGGGCATGAACCTTATGAAGTACGCGTCAGAGTAGCCGCTAGGACTACTACTAAAAAAGAAGCCGAATATGTTGTTAATGAAGTTGAGGCCATGTACTTAAATGGACCAGCTGGTGGTGGGGGCGCAACAAAATCTGTTCGTGAGGTCATTTCAGCAATATCAGTGCTGCTTCCACGAGATTTAATTAAAACGTCAGTTTCCATGATGGAGCTATAAATGCTATTGAGAGAGATTGCACATTCCAGAACAGGTGATAAAGGTAATCGCTCAATTATTTCTGTAATTGCCTATGACATCAAAGATTTTCCAAGAATTGAGGCTGAAGTGACAGCGGAGCGAGTCAAGATACTTTATCAAGATCTTGTTAAAGGCCATGTAGAAAGATTTGTGATGCCTCAGATTGGAGCGCTAAACTTTGTGTTACATGATGCATTGGGAGGAGGAGTCACCACATCTTTGGCGCTAGATGCCCACGGGAAGTCACTAAGCTCTGCAATACTCAGTTTGCAGATAGACTAAGGCAGATTCATATGAAGAAAAAAACCTGGATTGAGGCGGCAGTGAATGGGGCTTGGACGAGAGCCAAACAGCCATGTATTCCACTATCGCCGGATGAGATCATTGCGGAGGCTATTGCTTGTGGCAGGGCTGGAGCTTCAATTGTTCACTACCATGCTTATGACCCAGAGACTGGCCAACAGACTCCTTCAGTGGATGTTAATACCTACATTATTGAATCTATTAAATCTGTGATTGATTTGATAGTGTATCCAGCCATATCTCCTATCAGTGCTGCTCAAGCTGTATCACCAGAGGCTGGTGAACTGAGGTATGCCACGTCTAGAATATTAGGCGAGCGCGGTTTAATGGAGTGGATGGTAGTTGATCCTGGCTCTGTGAATATGCACTCAACCTTAAGTCGTGATGGTGCTTCAGGTCCTCAGGGTTATGTATATATTAATACTGAGGCTACTCTGAGCGTGGCAATGGAGCTGTCAAAAAAGTTTGGCATTCGTCCAAGTTATGCGATTTATGAACCCGGTTTTATAAGGTGGGGAACACTGTTAGCCAAAAAATATGCGGTCAAAAGACCCATTTATCGGTTTATGTTTTCTGACCAATTTACGTTTGGAGCGCCAGTACAAGAATTTGCTTTGGAGGCTTATGTTCGAATGCTAAAGCTTGAAATGCCCGAAGCCGAATGGATGGTCTCAGGGCTAGGTGTGGATATCAGCCCTCTGATTAAAGCTACCATTCGTCTGGGCGGTCATATTCGAGTTGGGCTTGAAGATTCTCATTTGGGTTCTACTGAATCTAGTTGGAAAAGTGTCGAGCGCGTTGTTTCTGCAGTAGAAAAAGTAGGTGGCAATATTGCTACTGCTCTAGATGTACGTAACAGTCTAGCTACTTAATAATTTATTGACCTTGGGGAACAGATGAATAAAAGATTACAGATATTACAGTGGCCAATACTGATGAGTATGGTGTTGCTGAACGGCAGTGTTTATGCGCAAAACTATCCGGCAAAACAGCTGACTTTTGTGGTTCCATTTATTGCCGGTAGTGCGACAGATCAACAAGCCAGAGTGGTTGCACAAGGAATAACTGAAGCAACAGGGATCTCAGTGATTGTAGACAATAAAGTGGGTGCAAATGGCTTTATTGCTGCGCAAGCTGTGGCAGGATCTGCTCCTGATGGTTATACGATATTAGTAAGCACCAACACAACGCACGCTGCAAATGAGCATCTGTTTAAGAAGTTGCCGTACGATCCAGTAAAGGATTTTGAGCCGATTACAGCGCTTAATAAAGGAAGTCAAATTCTCATTGTGAATAAGAATTTCCCAGCGAATAGCGTTAAAGAGCTGATTGCTGCAGCTAAAAAGAACCCAGGAAAGTATACGTTTGGTAGTGGTAGTGCCTCTAGCCGACTTGCAGTTGAGTTATTTCAACAAATGGCCGGCATTCAATTGCTACATGTACCTTATAAAAGTAGCCCCTTAGCAATTAATGATTTGATTGCTGGGAATATTGACTTAATGATTGTTGATGCACCTAATTCATTAGCACAAATGAAGGCCAATAACGTGCGAGGTCTCGCCGTGTCTGGTGCGAGCCGAAATCCTCTAGCACCTGAATTACCAACAATCGCAGAGGCTGGGGTGCCAGGCTATGAGATGTCATATTGGACTGCAGCATGGGCTCCAGCGAAAACCCCAAAGTCAATTATTGATAAATTAAATCAGTTAATGATTGCAGCGACCAAAGCAGAGCCAGCTCAAAAGTTTTATACCAGCACTGGCTCTGAAAGATACACAACCAGTCCTGAAGGCCTAGCTAAATTTCAAGCCTTAGAAGCAAATAAGTGGGGCGCAATTATTAAAGAGGCGAAGATTGAGAGAGAGTAGTGAAAAATTACCATGCACTGAATTCTTCCTCCTGTAATTTTTTAAAAGCGGTATAAACGCTCTGGGTTGCTTACCAATACTTTGAGGAGGTTCTGGCGATTTGGGATCCACTCTGGCAGAAGGTTGAAGATCCTAAGATCATCAACAATCCTGTATGGCGTAATTTGCATTGCTGGAATTCCTGGAAGGGTGTTTGTGTGAGGCCAGTCACTTGCCCACAGCATCCGATCTGGATTCGTTTCTACAAACAACTGGGCCAAGTCTTTTACCTCAGAATAGTCAGGACTTGCATTGGAGATGCGGTAGATTCCTGATAGTTTGATATAAATTTTCCCTGATTTGGCTAGATCTAGAATCACTGGTAACTCAATCTGTTTTTCAAACCCTGCTGCCTTGATGGATGCGAAGTGATCGAAGACAACTGGAACTGGTAGGGTATAGATACTATTTGCTATACCAGCAATGACTTTAGCTGATGCATATATTTGAATATGGAGATCAAAGTCTTTAATGCGTTGTGCTAATTGAACTAATTGTTTACGGGCAACTTCGGCATCGAAGATGCCTGAGGTAGAGAGATTCATGCGGACACCACGGGCGCCCATAGAAACCATTTTGGCGAGTTCTTGATCGGTCGTCTTTTCATCAATGACAATGACTGCTCGCGCTGAATTCCCCATTTCCTGAGTTGAGAGTAGTTGAAAAGTGTTATCAGTTCCATAAAAACTTGGCTGAATCAAAACTACTCTAGAAAGATTGAGTCCTTTCAGATGTTGTTTGAGTGCGGGGACCCCACATTCAGGTGGGGTGTAGACCCGATCTGACACCATTGGATATTGTGCTTGAGGACCGATGACATGGATATGGCAGTCACACGCGCCAATGGGTACATCAAAGTTAGGCTTCAATTTAGACTCCGCAAAAGATTCGACTGAGGAAAGGGCGCTACTAGCCAATAGAGCAGCTGCGTTTCCTATAAATCTTCTTCTAGTGATCACAGTGTTCTCCTAAAAATGCTTAGTATTTAGCAAAATGTTTAACAAAAGAGTCACCTACTGCTTTGGTGCCCAAATTTCCACCAATATCCCGAGTAACTTCGCCTAAGTCAATGAGCTGATCGACACAACGATCAATCGCTTGAGCAGCCTTAATAAATTGAGGCTGTCTCGTTTTCTGGCCATGCCAGTTCAATAACATGGCGGCAGATAAAATGAGTGAGAATGGATTGGCAATATCTTTGCCGGCAATATCAGGCGCAGAGCCATGTGCTGCCTGCCCCATTGCATATTGTTCTCCGGCATTGAGGGATCCCCCCAATCCAAGACTTCCTGATAGTTCGGCCGTAAGGTCAGACAAAATATCCCCAAACATATTGGTAGTAACAATGGTGTCAAACCGTTCTGGGGCACGCACTACGTGAGCCATCATGGCATCAACAATAAAGTCATCTATTTGAACCTCGGGATAATGTTCGCCGACTTGTTTGCAGATGTCGATAAACATACCATCACCAATTTTTAGAACATTTGCTTTGTGAACAATCGTGACATGCTTTTTGCGAGTCATTGCAAGATCAAAAGCTGCCTTTGCAATGCGCTCACAGCACTGCCTTGTAATGCGCCTAAGCGAGATCACCACATCTTGAGTGATGAGCATTTCGCTGTTACCTGATTCAACATTTCTGTCGGCATAGAAGCCTTCGGTATTTTCACGAACAACAGCGAGATCGAAGGGCTTTACACAAGTTGGAACTTTTGGGTAAGTGCGCGCTGGTCGAATGTTGGCAAAAAGATCCAATTCTTTTCTGAAGAATTTAGAGGGGTTAATCTCTCCTTTGGATTCATCTTTAAAGTCATACGTTGACATGGGCCCAAGCATGAGGCCATTTGCCGCTTTGACCTTTTCAAGTAGAGTTGGGGTGACTGTACTGCCATATTTTTGGAGACTAATATGACCGGCAGTTTCCTGCTCCAGTTCAATTCCCAGATTGAGTTTATTTGAAACACTCTCTAATACTTGGCTTGTAACTGCCATGGTCTCTGGACCGATACCGTCGCCGGGAATGATGATAATTTTCATGTAAGTGGTGAGTGCTAAATTTAATCGTTTTTAATTTCAATGGTCTTTAATAGTTTGCCGTATTTGATAGACTCACGCTTAATAAACTCTGCAAATTCAGCCTGAGAATTTGCCTTAATCAATAAGCCTTCTTTTTCTAGTGGCTTCGTAAAAGCAGGATCTTTGATTACTTCATTAATTTCAGTACTCAAATAGTTGACAACGTTGTCAGGGGTACCTGTTGGGGTAAAAATACCACCCCAAAGGGAAAAGTTAAATCCTTTGATAGCATCTTCCGACACGGTATGGACATCAGGGAGAACAGTCATTCTTTTTTCAGAAGAGACTGCAAGCGCTCTGACGGTTTTACTTTCAATCTGTGGCAATACTGCTGGAGCGCTTGAGAAAAAGATATCTACATGACCGCCAAGTAAATCCGTCATTGCTTGGCTAGCACCCTTGTAAGGCGCATGAGCCATATTGATATTCATATCTTGAGTAAGGGATGCCGCAGCGAGGTGGCCTGGAGTGCCACTACCTGATGAGGCATAGGTCATCACTCCCGGCTTGGATTTGGCTAGCTTGATAAATTCAGCAAGGTTAGTGTAGCTTGCGTTTGCTGGGGTAGTCAGAATGAGTGGCGCTTCACCGATCAAGGCGATAGGTCTAAAGTCTTTGTTGGTCTCATAACCTACGTCTTTATTAACGAGAGGGGTAATGACCATCTCTCCTGTTTGGCCTAGTAGAAGGGTATACCCATCTGCTTTAGATTTAGCAACATAGCGTGTGGCTAGGGCTCCAGTAGCTCCTGGTCTGTTTTCAACGATAAAGGATTGCTTGGTGCGGACAGTGAGTTTTTCCGCCAACCGCCTAGCAAGGACATCACCCATGCCACCTGGTGCGTACGCAACCACAAACGTGACTGGTTTATTGGGATAGGCTTGCGTTGAATTTTGTGCATTGCAATGCTGAATTAAGAGTAGTGCAGGCAACAGAGTGCGAAAAATTATCTTCATTATTTTGAGCTAAGCCTATGCTGAGTAGTAGGGGGGAATTATTACATTAAGATTGCTAAAAATGGGATGATTAACCGCCATATATATAAAAATTTGGCTTTAGGAAAGCCAATAAAGTGGGCAGTAAGTTCATTAATATGTCTTCCTGGGTGTCATGGCTCAAATTGATTTAGAGTACAGGTGCATATGAAAGCAAAACTGGAGATAAAAATGAAATTCCATTTGAAATTCTTGGTGGTATTGGCATTAGCTAGCGCACCCTGGTTTTTTAGTTCATTAGCCATATCTCAAATACAGCTTTCTCCTGATCATTATCAAAAAAGTTTGCGATCTATTTATACAGAACTAGTAGAAATTAACACCACTGATTCTGTGGGGAGCTGCACAAAAGCGGCGAGCGCAATGGCGAAGCATTTACTAACCGCAGGATTTGATAAAGCCAATGTGCAATTAATCATTCCTCCTGGTGGCCCTCAAAAAGGAAATCTAGTAGCGACTGTCAAAGGTAAAAATGGATCTCTGAAGCCTATTTTGTTACTTGCTCATATAGATGTAGTAGAAGCAAAACGCGAAGACTGGGAGCGGGATCCGTTTAAGCTAGTTGAAGAGAATGGAAACTTTTATGCACGTGGTGCTGCGGATGATAAATCTATGGCGGCAATCTATGTAGCCAACCTCGTCCGTATGAAGGAAGAAAAATATACTCCTGAGCGGGGTATTGTGATGGCCCTAACTTGCGATGAAGAGAAGATTCCCACTGATTTCAATGGAGCAGAGTACTTACTAAAGAACCATCGTCAATTAGTGGATGCAGAGTTAGCAATCAATGAGGGCGCAGACAATTTATTGCGACCTGATGGATCTAAGGCTTTTATTGCGCTAATGGCTAGCGAAAAGGTTTTTCAAACTTATACCTTTGAGACTACTAATCCCGGTGGGCATAGTGCAAGACCTCGTAAAGATAATGCGATTTATGACTTGGCTAAAGGTTTGGTGAATCTAGGTGACTATAGTTTTCCGGTGAAGCTAAACGAGGTTACTAAGTCCTATCTAGAAAAAATGGCTTCATTTGAGACTGGTCAATTAGCAGAGGATATGCAGTCAATTGCTAAAAATCCAAATGATCAAGTTGCTCTGGCGAGAATGAGTGATAAGCCGTATTACAACAATTTGCTGAGAACTACTTGTGTGGCAACGATGTTGACGGCAGGGCATGCTACTAACGCTCTGCCTCAAAGGGCTAGAGCAACCGTGAATTGTCGAATTCTGCCAGGGGAATCTGTTGATGAGGTTCAAAAAACCCTGCAACAAGTTTTGGCAAACGACAAAATCAAAATCACACCAGATCATCTGCCAGTATTGAGTCCGCCATCACCGCTGACCGACAAGATAGTCTCAGCAGTTACGAAGGTTAGCGATCAAATTTTCCCTGGAATCCCTGTGATACCGACAATGCTAGTGGCAACGACAGATGGACGATTTCTAAATAATGCGGGTATTCCAACGTATGGGGTCAATGGAATCTTTAGGGACTCTAACGGGGGTTATATTCATGGGTTGAATGAAAGAATGCCAGTAAGCTCCTTATTTGAGGGGCAAGAATTTTTATATAGGCTAACAATGATGCTTGCAGGATCTTAAAACTTATTGTGAATTTATCAATGATTTAACAGTCTAATTGAGCTGCTAAATCATTTAAATCCTTAGCATGGTAGTTAATAAATTGTTCTATATGTAAATCCTGTCTTTTAAAGTGGGGCCCGAATTCGAGGGACCTTTCAATAAAAGCTGTTTGTAGTCCACAGCGATCTGCTGCCATTAAATCATCCTTATGAGCTGCAACTAACATCACTTCCTCTGGTAGCAGATCAAAAGTACTTGCCACTCCAAGATAAGTTTCTGGGTCTGGTTTGTAATGCCTAAATACTTCTGCAGAAAGAATTAAATCCCATGGGAGAGAAGCATTCTTTGCCATGTTAGCTAATAAACCTAGGTTGCCATTGGATAAGGTCACAATAGTGAACTGACGCTTTAGCTTATTAAGTCCCTCGACGGTATCTTGCCAGGGGCTGAGGCGGTGCCAAATACGATTGAGATTTTGTTTTTCAATTTCAGAAAGTGATGTTATTTGAAATGTATTCAATATCTGATCTAAGATCAAGCGGTGTAGATCGTCAATTTTGGTCCACGGTAAATCACCAGATCGAACACGAGCCATGGCAGGCCTATACCCATCACGCCATGCAGTAGCAAATGCATCTGGGTCGACTGGTAAATCAAGTCTCTTGGCTTCGGCTGCGATAGATCCATGCCAATCAACGACTGTTCCAAAGACATCGAAGGCGAGCACTTTGGGTTTTGTGGTTTTCAATTTTAAGGCCCTATTATTTGTTGAATTTATGAGTAATTATGACGGGAATCCCTTAGTTGGAGGTTTAGGCATATGAAATGGATGCCTTTCTGAAAAATGGTGGACTTTTGCATGCCCATCCACCCATATAATCATCATAATTTCTGTCAAAAAAGGTCAAGCGTGCCTATCCATCTAGGAACTACTTTGCGAAAGCTGGTCAATGAGAAGCGTGGACTTTTAGTTCCGGGAGCTGGTAATGCGCTAGCTGCTCGGGTCATTGAGAATGCTGGATTTGAGGCTGTCTATTTGAGTGGAGCCGGATTAACGAATCAGTTTTACGGCATTCCAGATCTGGGCTTTATGAATCTCAATGATGTAGCTGCCCATACCTCTGCAATTTGTGAGGTAGTAAAAATCCCCTTAATTGTTGATGTTGATACTGGCTTTGGTAACGCAATCAATGTGTATCACACTGTCAAAGTGTTGGAGCGCTCCGGCGCTAGCGCCATTCAAATTGAGGATCAAGCTAGCCCAAAACGCTGTGGGCATTTTTCTGGGAAAGAAGTGATTAGTAAAGAAGAGATGTGCAGCAAGATTAAGGCAGCAGTGGATGCACGAGTACATCAGGATTTTTTGATTATTGCTCGCACAGATGCTAGGGCGATAAATGGTTTAGATGATGCTCTTGACAGGGCTGCTAGCTATGCAGAATCTGGAGCGGATATCACTTTTATTGAAGCCCCAGAAAGCATTGAGGAAATGAAGATCATCGCTTCCCAATCCTATTGTCCGCAACTGGTTAATATTGTGATTGGTGGTAAAACGCCTTCACTGCCACATGTGGATTTAGCTCAAATGGGTTTTGGTATTGTGCTGTATGCCAATGCAGCCTTGCAAGGTGCCGTGCGCGGTATGAGTAATGCATTAAACCATCTAAAGCAATATGGTGAACTTACAGAAGATCCTGCCTTAGTGGCTACCTTTGCAGAGCGACAAGCTTTTGTCAATAAAGAGTATTTTGATTCATTGGAGAAAAAGTTTTCATGAAAACAATTAAAGTCCTGATGATTGCCTTTGCAATTTGCGCATCACATTTCGCTTTTGCAGATACTTGGCCTAACCGTCCGATTCGATTTATTGTCGGCTTTGGTCCTGGTGGAGCAAATGATCTTGTTGCTCGTGCCGTAGCCGAAGGTGTCAGTAAGCAATTGGGGCAGCCTATTATTGTGGAGAACAAGCCTGGAGCCGGCTCGGTGGTAGGTGGTGATTATGTCGCTAAAAGTGCGCCAGATGGTTACACCTTTTATGCTGGTGCAGCAGGCGGTGTTGTAACGATTCCGATGCTGCGCAGTAATATGCCTTACAAGCCTGAGGACTTAGTCCCAGTGGGTATGATGGCTGTAAGCCCATCTATCATCGTTGTGAATAACGATTCTCCTATTCAGAACTTTAAGGATTTAATTAAAACGGCACAGGGTAAGCCCGGGCTGACTTTTGCAACTGCAGGTAGTGGTAGCACTCCTCACTTCGTGGCTGAAATGCTCAAGCTCTATGCTGGTGGCGGTAATTATGAAATCATTCCTTATAAGAGCGGTTCAGAGGGAGTATTTTCGGTAGTATCAAAACAAGTTGATGTCACTTCAGAGGCTAGCGTAGTCGTATTGCCACAAATTGAGGGCGGCAAACTAAGACCGATTGCTTCCACTTGGAATAAGCGTATTACGCGTTTACCTAATGTACCAACTACCAAAGAGTTAGGCTACCCCAATATTTTTATTGGGCATTGGTCTGGAGTCTTTGCACCCAAGGGCACCCCTACTGACATTATTCAAAAAATGAATGGCGCCATTCAGGCAGCGTTAGATACCAATGCGCTTAAGGCTAGACTTATTCCGCAGGGTATTGAGCCAGCCCCAGGTAGTCAAGCGGATTTCATTAAGTTCTTAACAGAAGAAAGAAAGCGGCTACTACCAATTGTGAAGAGCGCCAATATGAAAGATGAGTAGATCAGATTGCCAGTCAACAAGCGGCTGAAAAAATTGATGTGATGTTATCTAAATTATTTCAGTGATGGAGTGTGAGGTTTCTCTAGCACTGCTATCAAATCTGCATTCAGAGGTCTAACACGCTCATCGACGTAGTATCCGCCGTACTCTCCGTATCGCAGATACTTGCGAGAGCAGTCAATGCACTGATAGAGATCGCACCGACTATAAGGATAGTAGCTGATCGCGATTGGAGCATCAGCAGACCAGGAGTGCGTGCCATTGGGGTGATACTCTTCCCAGGTCTCGGCACTGTCCTCATTGCGAAGCGTTCCAATGAGCTTTAAGGATTGAAGATCAAAGCTGCCAGGTACCGACTCCCACCCTGGATTCATAAGCGCATGGCAAGTGCCGCATTCAGATGCTAAATAGAATGCGTGGGCGAGTTCGATGAGCTCACTGGAGTTGGTAATTTGGAGCATGGTTTTGCTTGAACTAAAGGGTAAATCATAGACTTCATTGCGCTTCAAAGTTTAAGATCAGGACAATATATTTGCGTTATATTGACATGATTAAAACAATATCAATGGATTCAGGAGATTTGGTGATGAGTACAAGCGGAATTGAAATTCACCCTAGACAGGAAGCCTTTAAAGAGGGTATCTCTGCTTTGACTGGGTTAGCGACATCCGTTGTAAGTGATGTCTTGGGAAGAACCATTGGCGCTGTCAACATTTTGCCGGTGAATAAATCTTCTGTTTCGGTTTGCGGCAATGCAGTAACAGTAAGTGTTCGTGCTGGCGATAATCTATTTATTCATAAAGCGCTACAAATTCTTCAATCAGGCGATGTCTTGGTGGTGGATGGTGGTGCAGATATCACCCGTGCTCTGTTTGGTGAAATCATGATGACAGTTGCTAAATCTAAAGGTGCTATTGGCTGCGTCTTCGATGGTGCTATTCGTGACGTCGATGCTTTTGAGCAGCATCAATTCCCATGTTGGGCTCGTGGAGTCAATATGCGCGGCCCTTATAAAGATGGCCCTGGTTCCATTAATGTTCCAGTCACTATTGGTGGTATGGTGGTCAACCCTGGCGACATCATTTTAGGTGACTGCGATGGCATTATTGCTCTGTCGCCAAGCATCGCATTAGAGGCGGCTAAGTTGGGCAAAGAAAAAGAAGCAACTGAGCGCAAAACTATTCAATCGATTATGGCTGGCGAATATAACGATGCTTGGGTAGATATCCTATTGAAACAAAAAGGTGTCCTGTGAAACGCAAGGCCTTAATGGCCGTTCTTTTTGGGGTTTTAGCCATCAAGGCTATGGCCGCTTATCCAGATAAGTCAATTAAGTTTCTAGTCCCATGGCCTCCAGGGGGAGCAACCGATCAGGTAGCGCGAATCTTGGTGCAGCCTTTAACGAAGGAATTGGGCGTTTCAGTATTTGTTGAGAATAAGGGTGGCGCCGGGGGCAATATTGGTACACAAGCCTTTGTTCAAGATAAACCGGATGGCTATTCCATTTTGATGGCAACGAGTTCTACCAATGCTGCCGGGCCTCATTTGTTTGCTAATCAGGGATTTGATGCTGCCAAGGATTTCAGCCCTGTAGTCTTGGTTTGTACGATTCCCAACATTATGGTTGTGCCCGCTTCATCACCATGGAATAGCATGAAGGATTTAATAGCTGACTCTAAGCAAAATCCTGGACAGTTTACTTATGGCTCAGCTGGCATTGGTGCTTCTCAACATTTAGCTGGCGCACAATTTAAAACGGTGACTGGTTTGGATATTCGTCATGTACCGTATAAGGGCAGTGGTCCCGCAGCTATTGATTTGATGGCTGGGCATATTGACATGATGTTAGATACAGGTTCTCTGAATAATATCAATGCAGGAAAACTGAAGGCTTTGGGTATTGCCTCAGAAAAGCGGATTCCTGAGTTACCTAATGTACCCACCATGAAAGAAGTTGGCGTACCGATGGTGGCAAATGCTTGGTACGGCGTGATGCTTCCTGCAGGCACCCCAAAAGAGATTGCTGAAAAATTGAATGCAGCTTTTAATAAAGTGCTGAAAGACCCTGAAGTGAAAAAACGTCTCCAGTCTATTGGCGCACAAGTGGATGGCGGTTCTGTTGCTGAGTTTACAAAATTCTCACACTCAGAAATTGGACGTTATGAAGGTATCGTCAAAATGTCAGGGGCTCCAAAGGAGTAAGTGTAATGAAAAAAATGATCTCTAATGCTGTATTGTTTTTTGGGCTACTTATCTCGAGTCTATCAATGGCGCAAGACTATCCGAGCAAACCCATTAAAGTGCTGGTTGGGTATGCCCCTGGTGGCGCGGTTGATTTGGTCGCAAGGAGTTTTGGCCAAAGTCTTTCAGGTTCAATCGGACAGCCTGTAGTGATTGAGAATAAACCTGGTGCTGGAACGAATATTGCGGTTAAGCAATTGATTGATAGTGCACCAGATGGATATACGCTGATGGTTGCTGCTAATGCCTTGGCTGCAAATATGGCACTGTATAAACCACAACCGTTTGATGTTGATAAAGACATTACTCCTATTGCAATGATTGGTAGCGTGCCGGTAGTAATAGCAACAACGACTGCTAGTAAATATCAAAAATTATCAGATTTAATTAAGGCCGCAAAAGCAAGCCCAGACTACATTACCTATGGATCCCCTGGTAACGGCGCAACTCCCCATATGGCGATGAAATTCTTTGAGCAAGCCGCCGGGGTCTCTCTCAAGCATGTTCCATATAAAGGCGGTGCACCAGCAATTACTGATTTAATTGGCGGGCAACTGGATTTAGTGGCCATGAATATGTTGGAAATAGCCCCCCAAGTCAAAGCTGGAAATCTTAAAATTATTGCAGTGATGAGTGCTAAACGTTCGCCATTATTTCCAGGTGTACCTACTGTCGCTGAATCTGGATTTCCTGGATTCGAAGCCTCTGTTTGGTATAGCTTGATTGCACCAGCTAAAACTCCCGCGGCTATAGTGAGGACTTTGCACGCAGAAGTGGAGAACACACTGAAATCGAAAGACATGATTGAACGATTAACCTCAGTTGGTGGTGAAGTAAGTCCTGGTAGTACCGCACAATTTACAGCCTTTTTAAATGCCGAGAGAAAGCGTTACGAGAAGTTAGTGCGTGAAGGTAATATTCAGCCTGATTAATTTTCGGACACCTTCTAATGAAATATATTACCTCTTGGAAAAAAACTAGTGGACTCTTCTTTTCACTATTCCTTGTAGCATGTTCAACTGCACCACAAAATTCTTTGGCTCCCTCTGGCCCACTAAAAATGGGCCTATATAAAGGTACCCCAACTTCTATCTTGTCTGCGAATGCTGCTGGCGAGTCTCGTGGTATCGGATATGAATTGGGTAAGGAACTTGCTGCTAAGTTAGAGACCCAGTATTCCCCAGTCGTTTTTGAAAAGAATGCGGATGTGCTAGCGGCTGTGAAACAGAGCAAAGTGGATTTAGTGTTTACCAATGCCAGTCTTGATAGAGCCCAATATATTCAATTTTCTAAGACAGTCATTCAAATTGAGAAGGGTTATTTAATGGGCCCATTAAGCAAATTGGATTCGCTGGCTGCCCTTAATCAAAAGAAGGTCAAGATTGGATACAGCGTGGGCAGCAATTCTCAGCGAGAGCTCCCAAGGCTAATTCCCAATGCAACATTGCTACAAACTACTTCAACGAAGCAGGCGATTGAACTGCTCAAGTCTGGTGAGTTAGATGGTTTTTCAAGTAATAAGGCCATACTCTATGAAATGGCAGCGAGTACACCAGGTTCTAGAGTACTCCCAGTCGTGATCGGCTATGAAAACCTTGCCTTAGGAACACCCCTGAATCGAGCAAATACGGCTGAACAGTTAAATCTATTTATTGATGAGATGATCGCATCAGGAAAGTTGCAAGCCATTATTGGGCGTTCAGGTATTCAGGGTCTCGCGACAAAATAATGCAACCAATCACTAGAGAGATACGCCATGATCATTGATTGCCATGGGCATTACACTACCGCTCCAAAGTCTTTAAAGGCGTGGCGTGATGCACAGGTTGCTAACTTGAACACGCCTGAACTTGGACCAAAGGTATCAGACCTCAACATTAGCGATGATGAAATTCGGGAATCGATTGAGCAGAATCAATTAGCAAGAATGCGTGAGCGCGGTATAGATGTCACTATTTTTTCGCCACAAGCTAGCTTCATGACACACCATATTGGTAATTTCAATACATCAGCAACTTGGGCTGCAATCTGTAACGAGCTTTGTTATCGGGTCACCCAGTTATTTCCTCAGCATTTTGTGGGCGCCGCCATGCTGCCACAGTCACCGGGTGTAGACATTAGCACCTGCCTACCTGAAATGCACAAGTGCATCAACGAATATGGCTTTGTGGGGATTAATCTCAATCCTGATCCCTCTGGAGGATACTGGCGAGATCCGCCGTTAAGTAATTCCTATTGGCATCCGATATTTGAGGAGATGACTACGCTAGATGTACCTGCCATGATTCATGTTAGTACTAGCTGTAACGACTGCTTTCATACCACCGGTGCGCATTACCTAAATGCAGATACCACAGCATTTATGCAGTGCCTGACTTCTGATTTGTTTGAACAATTTCCCGCTTTACGTTTTTTGATTCCCCATGGTGGTGGTGCTGTTCCTTATCATTGGGGGCGTTTTCGGGGCCTGGCTCAAGATATGAAAATTCCAGATCTAAGTCAAAAGCTCTTAAACAATATTTATTTTGATACCTGCGTTTATCACCAGCCCGGCATTAATTTGCTAACGGAGGTAATCCCTGTGAAGAATATTCTGTTTGCTTCTGAAACCTTTGGCGCTGTTAAAGATCTAGATCCTGATACTGGATTTTATTTTGACGATACGCGGCGTTATATTGACCAAGCAAAGTCATTGAGCGAGAAAGATAGGTCAATGATATTTGAAGGCAACGCCCGCAAAGTTTTTTCAAAAATAAATTCCAAAATTCCACTGTAAGAAAGCCTGCAATGACCTCCCAAGAGTTTGATCGGCAATATAGACCGCGCTTACAAAATTTAGCCACCTCAAATTTAAGTGATGCGCTTGATAAGTTGGGTATTACTGCTGCAGTTATCGGCATTACACCTCAGTGGGGTAAAACGAAGGTGATTGGCAGGGCAATCACTATCCGCATGATTGCGGCAGGCGCTGTAGAAAGTAAGGCTCACTTAGGGGTTGATGCTATTTTCTCAGCTTCACCTGGAGACGTGATTGTGATTGATAACCGTGGTGACCTAAACAATAACTGCTGGGGTGAAATCCTTTCAATGGGCGCCCTTAAAAAAGGGATCTCAGGCGTAGTGGTTGATGGGGCTGTACGTGACGTTGACACCTGTGAAGAATTCGGTTTTCCAGTTCATGCCCGTGGTACTGTACCAATCACTGCCCGTGGTCGCATTGTGCAAGAGGCGTGGAATATTCCAGTGAGAATCGGCAACATTCCCGTTATTCCTGGCGATATCATTGTTGCTGATGTCAACGGCGTAGTAGCTATTCCAGCTGCAAAAATTGAAATTGTTTTGGATGCAGCAGAAGCTATCGCTCAGAAAGAGTTGGCAATGGTTGATGCCTTAAGACAAGGTCAATCGATTGTTGACGTGGATAAGCAATTTAATTATGAGCAAATGTTAAAGAGCTAATTGCTCAATATGAGAGGGCGCCCAATGTTCCTGAAAGCTGGCTTTACCAAGTTTGTAATGACTTTAAGTTTATCTTTATTGGGGTTTGTTGCGCTTACTACTCAAGTATATGCCCAATATCCTTGCCCTGTCATCAAGATCATCTCCCCATATCCTCCTGGTGGAGCTAGCGATATTTTGGCGCGCATGTTGGTACCTGGTTTAACCAAACAATTGGGCGTCAATATTATTGTGGAGAACAAGACGGGTGCCAGTGGAAATATTGGTACTGAGTTTGTGAGTAGTGCCGCTGGCGATGGCTGTACTTTGTTATTGGGCAATAGCACAGGTATTGTGATCAATAGGAACTTATATAAGCTCAGAAGTGATCCTATTCTGAGTCTTAAGCCTGTCGTTGAAGTTGCAGCAGTGCCGATGGTGTTGTATGTCAATGCTTCCGTCCCGGCTAACTCTGTTGCGGAGCTGATTGCATTAATCAAAAAGGAGCCAGGAAAATTTAGCTTTGCTTCTCCAGGTAGTGGCAGTACCCACCACTTATTGGGGGAGTTATTAAAGCTTGAGCAAAAGCTCGATATGACTCATATTCCATATAGAGGTTCTGGACCCGCAATTGCTGATGTCTTAGCGGGTCAAGTACCCATGGCATTTGAATCCACTGGAGCTATGGTGCCTCATCTAAACAGTGGCAAGGTTAGGGCCTTGGCTACCACAGGCTCTGTTAGGGCAAAAAACTTGCCAGATGTGCCAACAATGAAAGAGCTTGGCTACTCAAAATTTGTGGTTGAGAACTGGTATGGTATTTTTGTACCTGCTAAAACCCCAGCACTACTAGTTAATATCTTAAATAAAGAAATTAATCAGATTTTGGCTTCTACTGAAGTTTCTGAAAGCTTGGCAAGAATGGGGTCTATGAATAGCGAGCAAACCCCTGAACAGTTTGCTGCCTTTATTAAAAAAGAAATCCCGTACTGGGAATTACTGGTCAAGCAGTCAGGCGCGACGGCTGATTAACCTTTAATACTTGACGCAATTCGTCGGGTTAATTTAGGAGGGCTAGAGTCAATATGAAAGCGGTGACGATCTTCTTGCATAGCTAAGTCATCAGCTGTGAAACGATCAAAGCGTCTAAGGTAGTCTGCCCAAGTGTCAAACACAAAGTATTCCAAGAATTTACCTTCATGCTCAGTATCTTCAAATAGACTCCAAGATAGCGCCCCTTGCTTCAGTCTTGACCTGCGGGTCTTGGCCATGAGCTTCTTAAATTGCTCTACGTGGCCTTTGTTAACGTGATATTCCATCGAGATCATTACTGGACCTTCATTAGGGTCGATATCTCGAGAGGGGTGTGGGCGCTCAATTGGGCAAACGGGAGTTAAGTCTTCAACCTCATGGCCATTCACAGGGTGTTTGCGAATCACAATGAGCATCACCAATCCAAATATTGCGCTCATCGCAATGCTGATCGTGACATTACTAGAACTAGTGATCTTTCCCCAAACAAAAGCACCCAGTGCACTGCCACCCATCAAGCTCATTTGATAAAAAGACATGCCGCGAGCACGAATCCAATTGGGTAGTGATAGTTGTGAGGCTGTACTGAGGGAATTGCCAACACAAAACCAAGACATACCACTCATAATCATGAAGGGGGCGGCATACCAAATATTGGGAACCAAGACAACACCAACTGAGCCGATAGATAGAAAAATAATGCCGTAGTTAGCTAATTCATTTGGGTTCCAGCGTGCCCTTAAGGCTTGAAGTTGTGAGCCAATCACGATTGCCCCAAATCCTAAGCACGATAACAAAATAGTAAATGTATTGGCATTACCCTGAAAATGATCCTTTGCAATGACTGGCAGGAGCGCAAGCAAACTTGATGACTGCATATAAAACAAAAATGATCTCACCAAGATCGAGCGCATGGGTTTGGATTGTCTAATATATTGAGCTCCCAAGCGCATGGCACCAAAAAAACGTTCGCCTGGTAAGGTGGAAACATAGTGCTGATTTTTCCAGCGGAAAACCATCCAAGTTGTGCCAAGGGAGAGAATCATGTTGAGGGCAAAGACAAATTCAGTGCCAATACTGGCAATAATGAGACCAGCAATTAAAGGTCCCAGAATGCGAGAGGTATTCATAGCAATGGAGTTGAGTCCGAGTGCCAGGTGCAATGAATCCCGAGGAACAAGATCTGGAACAATCGCAGCGTAGACTGGCCAGCGCATTGCTAAGCCAACTCCATTGATAAAGGTTAGCATTAGCAGGAAGATGGGATTGAGCAACCCAAATACTGAGGATACAAATAAGAGCGTGGCATTAGCAGCTAACCAGAGCTGGGTAAATACTAGAAAGCGCTTACGATTCAAAATATCTGCGAGAGCACCGCTAGGTGCGCCTAATAAAAGTACTGGCAGATTTGAGGCTGTTTGTACTAAGGCAATCAGCGTTGCTGATGTAGTCAGCGAGGTCATCATCCAGGCTGCAGCCACATCATTGGTGTACATACAGATATTCGCTACTAGCCAGGTTGACCAGAGCGCCCGAAAAGCGGGGAACATTTTTAGCGGCGCCAACCAGTCCGGTATTTTAGATGATGGCAAGGTGAACGAGCTCATAGCGCTAATACTACTTTAGCTGCACCATTCTTGCTTATCTCTGAATCAGGTCCATGCCACTATCTTGGATTGCTTGGTTAGCTTTTTTGGAAGCCAATAACTGAATTAATTGTTGCGCCGATTGTGTTTCCTTTGAGCCCGTCACAATCGCTGCTGAAAAAGTTTGAATTAATTGAAGTTCATTTGGTAGTCGACCAATGAAGTCGATCCCAGCAACATGAAATAATTCACTTGTAGGTTGAATGGCCATACCTGCTTCTTTTGCTGCCAAGATTGTGGTTGCTTGACTGCCGCGCTCGGTAACCTGTACTGATATTTGATTTGTAACGCCAAGACGCGGAAATAATTCATCTACCAAATAAATGCCACTCGTGCTACCAGGAACGACGATAGACTTAATGTCGATCAACGATTGCTTAAATGCCGCAACCGTACTGATATTTGGTTTTGTGGTGCCTGAGGGAATTGCGGCACCTAAGGGTGCTGATGCCAGGTCAACATCTGTGCCTGGAATGATTTTGCCAGCGGTAATGAGTTCAGTCAGACCTTCTCTTGACAAGATCACCACATCCGCATTTACCCCTTTATCAAGCTGGGCTTTTATGGTTTTAGGACCAGAGCCTTGCGATGCGCCTGATAGCGTAGTCACAGTAATACCAGTAGCCTTCTGAAACTCAGGAAGCATTTGTTGATAGGGTCCA
>CAIMXN010000114.1 GCA_903845455.1 uncultured beta proteobacterium
AGCAGAAACACGGGTCTGAGAGGCATCGTAAATACTTGGGCGTGGATCATGGTTAAAGTCGATAGAAACCAAAGGCAAGATATTAAAGCCCAAAATCCCCTTCAACTCACCTTCGCTAGCTGCCTTCAGGATTGAATTCACTTCCTCTACGCTAGTGGCACGGCTCGCAGAAAAAGTTAAATCAACTACTGAAACATTAATGACTGGCACACGCATCGCAAAACCATCAAAACGGCCCGCTAAAGCTGGCAAGACTAGACCAACCGCTTTAGCTGCACCAGTTTTGGTGGGGATCATGCTAGTCACTGCAGAACGAGCACGACGCATATCCTTGTGATAAACGTCAGTTAAAACTTGATCGTTAGTAAATGCATGAATCGTCGTCATCAAACCAGATTCAATCCCGATCTTCTCGAGTAAAGGTTTTACCAATGGTGCCAAGCAGTTGGTGGTACAGCTAGCGTTCGATACAACGATGTCAGT
Organism: uncultured beta proteobacterium; assembly: GCA_903845455.1. Taxonomy (GTDB): domain Bacteria; phylum Pseudomonadota; class Gammaproteobacteria; order Burkholderiales; family Burkholderiaceae; genus Polynucleobacter. Next base: position 484 of record CAIMXN010000114.1, read on the forward strand.
TGGCTTGAGAACCTGCTGGTTAACACCATAGACAATTGTGGCATCCACATCTTTTTCACCAGGAGCAGAGATCAATACTTTCTTTGCACCCTGAGAAATATGCACCATGGCTTTTTCTTTAGAAGTAAATTTTCCAGAGCATTCGAGCACTAAATCAATCCCAAGCTCACCCCATGGTGTTTCTAAAGGATTACGTGTGGAGAACATTTTGATGCGATCGCCATTCACCACGATAGAATCGCCATCCACTTTTACTTCGGCAGGAAAGCGGCCATGAGCAGAATCGTATTGTGTTAAATGCGCATTGATGTCGATATCGCCCATGGCATTAATTGCAACAATTTTGATATCGCGTCTAGGCTTTCCATTCACTTGATCTTCGTACAAAGCACGTAAGACCATACGCCCAATACGCCCATAACCATTAATTGCGACACGGATTGTCATTTCATTTCCCTTACTTATTTTGAATTGCGTTTATTTCCGAGCAATACATTGCTTCACAGTTTTAGAAATTTGCTCTACTGTCAAACCAAAATATTCATAAAGCTGTGGTGCAGGCGCAGACTCACCAAAAGTATCAACGCCCTGCACCGCAGCACAACCATACTTCCACCAGAAATCAGTTACACCAGCTTCAACTGCAATACGCGGCACTTTGGCAGGTAATACTTTGGCTTTATAGGCAGCATCTTGCTGATCAAAAACAGTGGTTGAAGGCATTGATACCACCCGAATTCCTAAACCCTCTTTTTCTAAAGCTTCGGCCGTTTGTAGCGCTAAAGCAATTTCAGAGCCAGTAGCAATAATGACTGCATCAATTTTGGATTTCTTCGGATCACGCAAAACATATCCGCCACGAGCAATGTCTGAGATTTGCTGTGCATTACGTGATACGAATGGACAGTTCTGACGACTGAAAATTAAAGCGCTAGGGCCATGCTTGCGCTCGATCGCAGAGCCCCACGCTACTGCACTTTCAGTGGTGTCGCATGGGCGCCAAACCATCAAGTTGGGGATCAGGCGCAAACTGGCTACATGCTCAACGGATTGATGGGTTGGGCCATCTTCACCTAGGCCAATAGAATCGTGGGTGAACACAAAAATACTACGCAACTTCATCAAGGCGGCCATACGCAAAGCGTTGCGGCTGTAATCAGAGAAAGTGAGGAAGGTGCCACCAAATGGAATATAGCCACCATGTAAAGCAATCCCATTCATGATGGCGCTCATACCAAATTCACGCACACCGTAGTTAATGTGATTTCCCCACTGATCAGCGCGTACTGGTTTACAGGCGCTCCAATTAGTAAGGTTTGAACCTGTTAAATCTGCCGAACCACCCATGAATTCTGGTAATGCTGGAGCAAGTGCTTCGATCGCATTTTGACTCGCTTTGCGAGTAGCAACCGTTTCTGCTTTAGCTTGACATGTTTTTAAATACGCAGAGAGTGTCGTTGTGAAATCTTTCGACAAATCCCCTTGCATGCGACGCTGTAATTCAGAAGCAAGTTCTGGATATTTATTTTTATAGGCATGGAATTTTTTATTCCATTGATGCTCGGCTGCTTGACCACGCTTCTTAAAATCCCATGCCGTGTAAATATCTTTAGGAATTTCAAATGGGGCATAAGGCCAGTTCAAGGCGACCCGAGTTGCCGCAATCTCAGTTGTACCTAATGGAGAACCATGCACCTTATCGCTACCTGCCATATTAGGTGACCCTTGACCAATTGCAGTCTTGCAACAGATCAATGTTGGTTTATCACTTTTCTTTGCTTGAGCAATAGCCGCAGATACCGCTTCTGCATCATGTCCATCAACCGCGCGAATCACATTCCAACCGTAAGCCTCAAAACGCTTTGGCGTATCTTCATTGAACCAAGAAACTACCTTACCATCGATCGAGATACCGTTGTCATCCCACATCGCAATGAGCTTATTCAGCTTTAAAGTACCCGCTAACGAACAGACCTCATGACTGATGCCTTCCATTAAACAACCATCACCCAAGAAAACATACGTGTGATGATCAACGATGTTGTGACCTGGGCGATTAAATTCTTCGGCTAATAATTTTTCCGCAAGCGCCATGCCTACTGCATTAGAAATTCCTTGCCCTAAAGGGCCTGTAGTTGTTTCAACACCAGGCGTAATGCCATATTCAGGATGTCCGGGAGTTTTGCTATGCAACTGTCGGAATTTTTTTAACTCCTCAATTGGCAAGTCGTAGCCCGTGAGATGCAAGAGTGAATACAACAACATTGAACCATGTCCGTTTGATAAAACAAAACGATCTCGATTAATCCAATGGGGGTCGGTTGGATTGTGTTGTAAATGTTCATTCCACAGTCCCACTGCAATATCTGCCATACCCATCGGCATCCCAGGATGGCCTGAGTTAGCTTGTTGTACTGCATCCATGGATAAGTGACGAATGGCATTAGCCATGCGAATTTGAAGATTTGACATCGTAAATTTGGTCTCGAGAAAATAAATTGGCTATATTGCAGTAATGCCTCAATTTTATCTTCCCGGACCATGGGAAACCCAAAAGCCGACTACTCTCACTCCCGAGGTAGCCCACCATTTGCGCGTTCGCCGAGTTCAGCCCGGTGAAAGCTTCCCGGTATTTGATGGAAAAGGCCAGGTAGCTCAGGCAAAACTCCTTTCCTTGACCGGAAAATCTGGCGAGGCGCTGCTCACAGAAGTACGCCAAAATACCCATCGAGAGACCCCATATGCCATTACATTGGCTCAGGGCCTTGCCGGTGGTGACAAAATGGATTGGATAGTTGAAAAGGCGATTGAGACTGGGGCTCAAAATATCGCCCCCCTGCAATGTGAACGCTCGGTTATCAAGTTGACTGGCCCCAATAATGCCGAACGAGCCCAAAAGAGGCTAATGCATTGGCAGGGCATCATTCAGGCAGCCTGCGAACAATGCGATCGAACTGTTTTGGCTAGCTTAGAGCCGATCCAAGGTTTTGAGGCTTATCTCAAAGCTGAGCAAAAACCTACATTAAAGCTTTTGTTAAGTCCAGATGCCACCAAAAGTATGAATTCGGTCCTCATGGAAATGGTGCCTCAAGATGTCATCTTAATGATTGGTCCAGAAGGTGGTCACTCCCCAGAGGAAGAAGCCCTCGCACAAACTGCAGGGTATCAACTTGTTTCTTTGGGTGAACGGATTCTGCGCACAGAAACAGCAGGTATTGTTGCGATTACAGCAGTCCATACTATCTGGAACCCAGAAATGCAAAATCGCCTCAAATAGAGGCGATTAAGATACTACTAAATGCTGATTGAATTAGGCGAAAGAGTAGAAGACGCGATAAGGTGTGCGACGCTCAGCCCAAAAATCAACTGCATCTCGGAAGACATCTAGCAAAGTTTCGCGCGCTTCCTTGTCAAACTTTTGAGTGCAAGGTAAACCTTCTAGCACCACTACGAAGCCTAGCTGCGGGCCTGACTTGTCAACCAGAGTAGTCAAGGCGTCTAAAAGTGGGTCATAGTTCTTTGCCTGCTGCTTCGTTAAAGAGTAAGCAGTAGCAATGGACTCAAGAACCTCGCCCTTAGTCATTGCATGGGCACAGCTTGCGTAAATAAAGTGCTGACCCAATTCGGTGGCAGCTTCCTGTAAATCTGGCGTACGGAAAGCACGAATAGATTGCACGATATTAGGGCGCACACTGCGCAACATTGCCGGTGGTCCGGCATCACGAACGGCCAAAGCGGCGCGCCAAGTAGCTGTCACTTTTTTCCCCGAAACTTGATTTGCTGCATAGGTTTGTAAACGAGATAAACCGCCCTGAGCATAAACATTGGCAGCAGATGATTCGGTTTCAAGTCGATCATTGCTGTCCCAACTTTCAGCTCGGCTATGTTCATCAAAGCTTGCCGTATTGTTGTTTTCAGAGCGATTATTCATGATGGGTGCTAGGTTACCCTTAACACGCCATCAAATCAAGCCCAAATACAGTGCATTTTATATAAACCCTTGATTTATATAAAAATAATTTATGCAAGTAATTACTAACTTAAATAGATCAAAACAGCTTAGGAGATCCCTCTTGCGTTACTTGCGGCTTCTACAACTGCCAAAGTTGTTACGTTCACGATCCTACGCACTGTCGCAGCAGGAGTCAGAATATGAATAGGTTTGGCGACACCTAAGAGCAATGGACCAATTGCAATGCCATTACCCGCAGCTGTTTTGAGTAAGTTATAAGAAATATTTGCCGCGTCAATATTAGGTAGAACGAGTAGATTTGCATCTCCCTTTAATGAAGAAGATGTAACTGCGCCAGCGCGAATCGTTGCGTCCAATGCACTATCCCCATGCATCTCACCATCCACTTCTAATTTAGGGTCCGCAATCTTCAGTAAAGCCAATACCTCGCGCATTTTGATTGCGGAAGGTGCATTGCTAGAACCAAAGTTGGAATGCGAAAGCAATGCTACTTTTGGTACAAGGCCTAATTTACGCATCTCACTAGCAGCCATCAGTGTTAGCTCAGATAACTGTTCAGCAGTTGGATCAACATTGATATGGGTATCCACCAAAAATACTTGCCTGCCCGGCAAAATTAAACCGGACATCGCACCATAAACATTTGCACCAGGCTCATGACCAATGACTTCATCAATATATTGCAAATGCGTTGCAGGATTACCAATCGTTCCGGAGATCATGCCATCAGCCATGCCTTTAGAAATCAACATCGATCCAATCAGACTATTGCGACGACGCATCTCAAGCTTAGCGAAAGACTCTGTAACACCTTTACGCTCAGTTAAAGCGAGATAGGTCTGCCAAAAATCGCGAAAGCGGGAGTCATTCTCGGGGTTAACAATCTCAAAATCATTACCTGCCTTCATGCGCAAGCCGAATTTTTCGATCCGATGCTCAATCACTGCAGGACGACCAATTAAGATCGGCGTTGCAAGATGTTCATCAATAATGATCTGTACTGCACGCAATACACGCTCATCTTCACCCTCTGCAAAGACAATCCGCTTCTGATTTGCCGGCACCCGTTTAGCAATGCTAAACAATGGCTTCATTAAAGTACCTGAGTGATAAACAAACTGCTGTAATTGATTGCGATACGCATCAAAATCTTTGATGGGACGCAACGCAACGCCATCATCCATTGCAGCTTTTGCAACCGCAGGAGCAATCACCGTAATCAGGCGTGGATCAAATGGTTTTGGAATCAAATACTCGGGACCAAATGTCAAATTCTCAATACCATAGACAGAAGCAACTATTTCACTTTGCTCAGCTTGAGCCAGTTCCGCTACAGCCTTAACAGCAGCGACTTCCATGCCACGCGTAATCGTTGTAGCACCCACATCCAATGCGCCACGGAAGATAAACGGGAAACACAAAACGTTATTGACTTGATTTGGATAGTCGGTACGACCAGTAGCCATCACGGCATCGGGACGGACTGCTTTGACCTCTTCAGGAAGAATTTCAGGAGTAGGGTTTGCTAAGGCATAGATCAATGGCCTAGCAGCCATCTTCTTGACCATCTCCTGCTTTAATACACCGCCAGCAGATAGCCCCAAGAAAATATCAGCACCTTCAATCGCTTCATCAAGAGTTCTATGATGGGTATCTTGACAGAATGGCTCCTTTTCAGGATCCATTAATTCTTTGCGTCCCTTGTGCGCCACTCCTGCCAAATCGGTCACCCAGATATTTTTATGAGGGATGCCCAAATCAACTAACAGATCCAAACACGCTAAGGCTGCCGCTCCGGCCCCCGATGTCACTAACTTCACTTTGTCGATATCTTTGCCAACCACTTTTAAGCCGTTGATGATGGCAGCCGCCACCACAATCGCTGTTCCATGTTGGTCATCATGAAAGACCGGAATCTTCATGCGCGCTTGTAACTTGCGCTCAACTACAAAACAATCTGGCGCCTTAATATCCTCTAAATTGATACCGCCAAAGGTAGGCTCGAGGGCTGCAATGATTTCAACCAATTTATCGGGATCGTTTTCATTAATCTCAATATCGAATACATCAATGCCAGCAAATTTCTTAAAGAGAACTGCTTTACCTTCCATTACGGGCTTACTTGCTAATGGCCCAATATTTCCTAAACCTAAAACAGCGGTACCGTTAGTAATCACGCCCACCAAATTTCCCCGGGCGGTGTATTTAAAGGCATTAGCAGGATCTTTAACAATTTCTAAGCAAGGTGCAGCAACGCCAGGGGTGTATGCCAATGCTAAGTCGCGTTGATTGGTTAGCTGCTTGGTGGCAGCAATCTCAATTTTTCCTGGAGTCGGAAACTCGTGGTATTGAAGTGCAGCATCTCTTAGGTCTGCAATTTGTTGTTCTTTGCTATCGCTTGATTGGGTCATCACTTCACTCGTTATAAGACAGATTGAGCCTTTTATTCTATTCCTCTCGGATGCAGAACTCGCAAGAGCCATAAAATGGGGTATGCAATCACCACTTGGCGAATTTGAGCTTATTCAACGTTTTTTCAAAACGGGGTCAGACGCTATGCTGTCCTTGGAGAAGCAATCTATTGCCCTTGGAATTGGGGATGACTGCGCCTTGCTCGCACCCAATCTGGGGGAAGAGATTGCCATTACAAGCGATATGCTGGTTGAAGGACGCCACTTTTTTGCGCATGCCAATCCTGCATGGTTGGGTCAAAAAGCTCTTGCCGTAAACCTCTCAGATCTTGCAGCAATGGGGGCTAAGCCGCTAGGCTTCACACTTGCTATTGCATTGCCGCAAGTAAATTCAAGTTGGCTAGAAGCTTTTAGTAAAGGCTTATTTGCAATGGCACAACAATATTCATGCCCATTGATTGGTGGCGACACTACTGCCGGTCCATTGAATATTTGCATCACTGCATTTGGTAGCATCCCTTATGGAAAAGCCATCAAAAGATCTGGGGCGCTAGCAGGCGATGATATTTGGGTATCAGGCTTACTAGGAGATGCAAGACTTACTCTTGCTGCACTGCGTCATGAATTACATCTCATCCCAACAGATTTACAAACGATTGAAGCGCGCATGCATCAACCCACACCCAGAATTCAGTTAGGCATCGCATTAAGAGAGATTGCTACTGCAGCCTTGGATATTTCAGATGGATTATTGGGCGATCTAAAACACATCCTTAATCAATCTGAAGTGGATGCCGAGATTTTTCTGGAGCGCATTCCCAAATCTGCCACACTGCAAAATCAAAGTAAGACTATTCAGAATCAGTTTGCTGCCTGTGGCGGCGATGACTACGAGATCTGTTTTACAGCACCCCCTGATAAGCGCAATGCCATTCAAGAAATCAGTCAAAATTTATCCTTAGCTCTTACACAAATTGGCAGCATCAAAAACATGCAATCTGGTGAACCGAACATGATCCTGCTCGATCAGCATGGAACGGCATTGAGCAAGGCTGAAACAACAGAATTATTAAAATCATTCGATCACTTTGCATGAATACCCACATGAATCAAACCCCACTTGTAAAACCTTCCCTTAAGTGGATGCTTGGATCTGCAAGCCGCACGATTGCTTTTGGCTTTGGTAGTGGACTCAGCCCAATAGCACCAGGCACCATAGGTACCCTGTGGGCATGGATGATCTTTCTGCTGGGTAATGAATTTTTATCCACTAAAAATTGGTTTTGGATTGCTGGTAGCGCAACTTTGTTCGGTTGCTGGGTCTGTGGACAAGTCAGTGAAGAGCTTGGCAAAAAAGATTTTGGCGGAATTGTTTGGGATGAGATAGTGGCCTTTTGGCTTCTGCTTGCTCTCACAATGCCAATGGCGATATGGCTGCAAGCTTTAGCCTTCGGAGTATTTCGTTTCTTTGATGCCGTTAAACCTGGGCCAATTGGTTTGATTGACCAGCACTTCAAACATCTTGCAGAAAACAATAATCAAACGCCCTCCAACATTGAGCAAACTCTTTGGCGAGGTTTTGGCATCATCGCTGATGACCTAGCTGCAGCCTTCCTCACTTATCTCGTTATAGTCGCTGTACAAGTGGCCATTAAATAATCAACATGACATCTACTGCAGATATCACCAAACAAGTCGCTCAGCTCCTCATCGCTAAAGGTTGGACTCTAGCGCTTGCCGAGTCCTGCACTGGCGGCCTTGTCTGTGCAAGCTTGACAGACCTCGCTGGCTCAAGTGACTGGTTCGAACGCGGCTACATCACCTATAGCAATCAAGCCAAAACGGAATGTCTAGGGGTACCGGCGGAAATAATCGATTCTTTTGGGGCAGTCAGTGAAGAGGTCGCAAAAGCCATGGCGGAAGGGGCGCAAAAAAATGCTGGCGCTACGGTAGCGATCTCTATTACCGGTATAGCAGGACCATCAGGTGGCTCAGCAGAAAAACCCGTTGGCACCGTTTGTTTTGGGTGGACTATTCAAAAAACGCAAGCTGAGAAAATGACGGTTTGTAAAACCATGTACTTCACTGGTGATCGCCAAGCAGTTCGTGAACAAGCGCGTGACTATGCAATCACTGGATTAATTGAACTGCTTCAGTAAGCACAATTATTTCATCCAACCTTTATGGTGGAAATACCAAAGCGGAATCATCGCAGAAACCATCATCGCGATGATGGCCATTGGATATCCCCAGCCAGCATCTAACTCAGGCATATGGCGATAGTTCATACCCCAGATACTAGCCAGTAATGTTGGAGGCATTAAGGCAACAGATACCACCGAGAAGATCTTAATAATCTTACTTTGGTTCAAGTTAATGAAACCCACCGTTGCATCCATCAAGAAGTTAATCTTATCGAATAGGAACGCAGTATGGTTTTCTAAAGAATCAATGTCACGCAAAATCTGACGTGCTTCTTCTTGCTGTTCATCTGACAACAACTTGCTACGCATCAAGAATGAAAGCGCACGGCGGGTATCCATTACATTACGACGAATACGTCCATTAGTGTCCTCTTCCGTTGCAATGGTTTCTAAAACTTCAGCGGCATCTGCGTCATTAATTTCATCAGAGAGGACTCGCTTACCAGCGCGTTCTAAGTTCTCATAGACTTCTTCCAAAGCATCAGCTGAGTACTCAGCATCAGTTGAATAAAGATCGAGCAACACATCTTTTGCATTGCTGACTGAACCTGGCCGCAAGCGCGCACGTAAACGTACCAAACGGAACACTGGCAAATCTTCATCATGGATGGAGAACAAGACTTGCTTGGTCAAGACAAATGCAACCCGCACGTTCCGAGAGGTTTCCTCTTCATCCAACAGGAAATCAGTACGAATATGCAAATGACCGTCATCAGCCTCAAAATAACGAGCAGATGCTTCTAAGTCACCCAAATCGTCTAATTCAGGCAAAAGTACCCCAAAAGCCTCTTTAATCCATACGAGCTCTTCCTCTTCGGGATTGACTACGTCAATCCAGATGGGGTTTGAATACTGCAATAATTCATTGCGATCTTCGACTTGCTCTTGTGAGAGTCGGCCATTTTGCAGGACGAACAAGTTGATCATGGTGAACTCCTAATGAATGTGCGCTAGTTTATCCTATAGAGCATGACAGTTTCACTAAAATAAGCTCAAATCCAATGAACACTAGCCCAAACTCCTTTACTCAGAAACTCCAGTCTGCATGGGCTTCTCAAGGCAGCATGTTATGCGTTGGGTTTGACCCAGATCCCAAGCGCTTACCCCCATCTCTACAAGGGAAACCGGAAGGTATCTTTGAGTTCTGCCGCGAAATTGCTGATGCTACTGCTGATTTAGCCTGCTCCTTTAAGCCCCAATTTGCCTACTTTGCATCTCAGGGCGCCGAGGCTCAGCTAGAAAAACTCATAGCGCACCTCAAGCATAAATACCCCACGATCCCGGTGATCCTGGATGCCAAGCGCGGAGATATTGGTAGTACTGCCGAGCACTATGCCCTTGAAGCATTTGAGCGCTACGGTGCCGATGCGGTAACCGTTAACCCCTATTTGGGCTTTGACTCTATCGAACCCTATTTACAACATGCTGGTAAAGGAGTGATTGTCTTATGTCGCACCTCCAACGCAGGTGGATCTGATTTACAATTTTTAAAGCTTAGCCCCAGTGGCGAACCCCTCTACCTGCATGTCGCGAAGCTTGCAGCCCAAAAATGGAATGCTTCAGGTCAGATAAGTCTAGTAGTCGGCGCTACTTTCCCTGAAGAGCTTGCTAAAGTCCGTGCCGTTATTGGTGAGATGCCTCTGCTGATTCCTGGCATTGGCGCTCAAGGCGGCGATATTAATGCAACCGTCAAAGCTGGCAGCATTGCCAATCAGCCAGGTACCGGAATGATGATCAATTCCTCGCGAGCGATTTTGTATGCCAGCTCTGGACCTGATTTTGCGCAAGCTGCCAGAAAAGTCGCACTCAGCACACGAGATGCCTTGAGAGCTGCCGCGGCAAAGTAGTGCAGGGCTCGCTAGCGAGAACCACTCTTTGGTAGTATCGCCAAAGAAATTCGATCCATATTTTCTAAAATAAATTCTTGGCGAGTCGGAAAGTGGATATTAGCTTTACGACAGTATTGGACTTTATCAAAACACTTTGGTGCAGGTAAGGCTGATGCCAAGGCCGCAGCCTGCTCTCGATCCAATACCGCTGGAGTACTCACAAAATAATGTTGGGCAGCTGCCCCCACGCCAAAAATACCCTCACCCCACTCTACAGAATTAAGATAGATCTCAAATAGCCTTTTCTTAGGAAGCGTCAACTCCAACAAGCCCGTGATAACGAGCTCTTGACCCTTACGAAAATAATTTTGCTCTGAAGAGAGAAATAAATTTTTTGCTAGCTGCTGGGTAATAGTCGAGCCACCTCGCAAAGCCACTTTGGACTTATTGTCAAGATGTCCATACTGCTGATTCTTTTCCCAAGCCTTTTGCATATCCTCAACACGCACCCCCTTATGCTGAAAAAAAATGTCGTCTTCACTAACCAGCACGGCCCGTTTTAAGTTAGCAGAAATACTGTCATATGGGACCCAATAGGATTCAATTGGACAGGACCAATGCCAACTACATAAACGCCAATGCTCGGCCCGCTGAAATGCGGTACTACTCGGATTAAAGGTAGACCACAAACCAATCTGTAGCGCAAAGTAGCTTTGCATTGCAATGAAGCCACACAAAATACACTTTACAAAATAACTAAGCCAACGCATTGAAAAAGGGATCTAGTGAGCTAAGGTTAGGTGCGTAATTCTGATAAAACAGCGCGAGGATTGATAGAGATATCAGTGCCGCGCCAAATTAAAAATGCATCAGCAGCTTGTTCTACTAACATCCCTAAACCATCACTGACGCGTGCACCCCGGTGCAAGGCTTGCTGCATAAAGACTGTAGTCTTGCCATACACCATGTCATAAGCAAATGAACCAGTGATCAAAACACGGGCCGCTGCGGTAGCCGTGAGTGGTGACTCATCACTCAAGCCTGCAGCAGTTGCATTAATCACCAGATCAAATCCTTGCGGAGTTTTCATTGGGTCCTCAAGTTCAAGTAATGTCTGTGATTCCAATGAAACATGATGAGTACTAGCAACTTCCCTGAATAAACTCACCAACTCAGTAGCCTTTGCACTTGAGCGGTTTGCAATAATCAGCTCAGAGGGCTCCTGCTCAAGCAAGGGACCCATGACACCGCGAGCAGCACCTCCGGCACCTAAGAGCAAAATACGTGCGTCCCGTAACTGAATACCCTGTGCCAAAAGATCGCGCACTAAGCCCGCACCGTCAGTGTTATCACCATAAATTTTTCCCTCTTTAATCCAAAGGGTATTTACGGCGCCTGCCAATTGCGCACGAGAACTTAAAATCTCTGCAAATGCTTGAGCATCTAGCTTAAAAGGCACGGTGACATTCATACCC
>CAIMXN010000115.1 GCA_903845455.1 uncultured beta proteobacterium
ATGGTCAAAGAGTCGATTGCTATCTATAACCAGAAAAGGCCCCATACGAGCCTACAATACAAAACGCCCGATGCGGTGCATCAGGCGTTTTGAGGTTCTAATATTGGTTTAGTACTGTCAACTTATATCAGGACGGGTCATGTATTTTAGTATTGATCTACGGAGGTATTGAGTTCGAGCTAGCTTTGTACTAAACGCCGGTGGCGATGAATGCTCATTAATATTCCCCCGCCAAAGCCTAGTGTTACTAAGGCAGTGCCTCCATAGCTAATAAAGGGCAGCGGTACGCCCACTACTGGCAGAAGGCCGCTTACCATGCCAATATTCACAAAAGCATAGGTAAAGAAAATGAGCGTTACAGAAGCACCCAATAAGCGAGTGAATAGATTAGGTGCCCTGGCTGAGATTGCCAAGCCTCTTTTAATGAGCGCAAAGAAAAGTGCTAATAAAACGAGATTACCAAGGAAGCCAAATTCTTCAGAGAACACAGCAAAAACGAAATCGGTATGTTTCTCTGGAATAAATTCTAAATGTGCTTGAGTGCCCTGAAACCAGCCCTTACCAAAAAAGCCGCCAGATCCAATTGCAATCATGGATTGAATAGTATGAAAGCCTTTACCAAGAGGATCGCTACTCGGATCGAGCAAAGTGCACACGCGATGCTTCTGGTAGTCATGTACGAATGGCCAGGCGACATCTTGGGCGCAAAGTGTATTGCCAAAAATGATCATGAGTAGGATGCCAAATGCGCCAACACCAACGAATGGCAAAATCCATTTCCACGGCAGTCCAGCCAAAATGATGACGTACATGCCAGCTGCAAAAACTAACAGGGCAGTTCCTAAATCAGGCTGTCTTGCAATGAGCGCAACAGGAATGACTAAGATAATAATAGCAATTCCATAGTCCCAAGATTTTTGTATGCCCTCACGTTTTTGAAAGTACCAAGCAAGCATTAATGGCATGGCAATTTTCATAATCTCGGATGGTTGAATCACGAAGCCAATATTAAGCCAGCGTCGCGCACCTTTTTTGATAAGACCGAAAGTGGCTACTGCGAACAATAGTGCGATGCCAAAACCATATATCCAGACGGCTGCAAGCTCAAGCCACTTCGGTGGTATGCGTGAAACGCACCACATAACGACAAACGATAGTGCAAGATTACGTAGTTCATCTTCAACAAGAACAGGAGTATTTTGACTTGAAGACAGAAAGGTTAAAAAACCAATAGTCGCTAAGCCAAGTAAAATAAGGCCTAGCTGGCGATCTAATCCAGAAAAAATATAATAGAAGACCTTCTGAATTTTCCTTATGGGGCTCTTTTCCATTCAGGAACCTCCTTTGGCCATTTACCTTCAAGGTAGTAATCTAGCGCTTTTCGGGCGATGGGCGCAGCATACTGAGCACCAAAGCCAGCATTTTCAACAACCATCGCAATCACAATGCGTGGTTTGTCAGCGGGAGCGAATGCAATGTACAAAGCGTGGTCACGTAAAAATTCAGCGGTGGCTCCATGTTTGTAGTCTTTGGCATTCAAACTAAAGACTTGAGCGGTTCCAGTCTTGCCGCCCGCTACATATCCAGCGCCCTGAAACGCTGCTGCAGATGTTCCTGTGCGATTGACTTCCACCATGGCATTTTTAATGACTTCAAGATTTTCCGGCTTGAGCTCAATGCGATAGCTTTCTTTTGGAGTGGTGAGTGTGCGATTGCGTGTAAACGGATCTTCAATGGCTTTGACCAAGTGAGGCTTCATGACAATGCCATTGTTTGCAAGATTCGACAGGGCATGGGCTAATTGTAAAATTGTGAAGGCGTTATACCCTTGGCCGATTCCCAGGGAAATCGTTTCACCTTCGTACCATTTTTGTTGTTCAGGTTTTTTAAAAGTGTTTTTCTTCCATTCGGTGGATGGAAGAACGCCAGCAGATTCTCCCTGTAAATCAATGCCAGTAATTTGTCCAAAGCTAAGGGGCTTCATGAACGTTGCAATCATGTTGACACCCATATCACGGGCAAGCATGTAGTAATAAGTATCGCAAGACTCCACAATCGACTTTTGCATATCTACTGTTCCATGCCCACCTTTTTTATCGTCACGGAAGGTGTGGTTACCAAAATCAAAAAAGCCTGGATCAAAAATCGTTTGAGATGGCGTACGCTTTTTATTTTCTAAGGCAGCCAGTGCCATGAAAGGTTTATAGGTTGACCCTGGGGGATAAATTCCTTTTAGAGGCCTGTTATAGAGTGGCTTCTGCGGAGAGTCATTTAACTCTTTCCAAGTGACAGCATCAATCCCCTCTACGAAATCATTGGGATTGAAGTTGGGTTTAGAGACAAAGGCAAGAACATCACCAGTCTCAGGTTCAATTGCTACGAAGGCGCCACGGAAGTTTCCATAGAGCTCTTCTACCAAGTATTGCAATTTAATATCGACTGACAGAACGATGTTTTTTCCAGGAACGGAAGGGGAGCTTGCGAGCGTGCGAACAGGTTTGCCACCCGCAGTAATTTCTACTTGGTCATATCCAGGGACACCACGTAAAACAGTTTCATATTTTTGTTCTAAGCCAATTTTCCCCACATACTGAATGCCCTGAAGAAAAGAGCTTTGCAATGCATCTGGATCATCCAACCTTGCGCCTTCAATTTCAGCCTGCATATTCTCTTTATCTTTTTGAGAAACACGCCCAATATAGCCAATTAAATGCGAGGCTAGCTCGTTATAGGGGTATTCACGAAAACTGCGGGCGCGGATTTCTACCCCCGGAAAACGGTAGCGATTTGCCATAAAGCGTGCTGTTTCAGCCTCTGTCAGCATTGAGCGCAGCGGAAATGTGCCCATTTTTCGTGAATCTTCTAGGGAGCGCTTGAAATTACGGCGATCGCGGGGGGAAATCAGAACAATTTGGGATAAATTGTCGATGAGTTCATCAACATTACCCTTCACCTCTTCAGCATTGATATCCAGAGTCAGTGCTGAATAGTTTCTGCCAATCACAATGCCGTTGCGATCAATGACTAGACCACGATTTGCGGGGGCAGGCACCAGTGCAATGCGATTGCTTTCAGCCAGCAAGGCATATTTTCCATGACTAACAAGTTGTAACCAAACCAGTCGAGTCACTAGTAGTAGAAAGCAAACCGTTACAAAGATGGTCGCAATATGAATGCGCTCTTGAAAAGAGTTGAGGTCCGGTTTTTTAAAAGAAACCATACAACCGCTTAGAGTGGTCGATTATGGTCAACGTCAATTGGTCGACGTTGGGGGGCTAGCAAAATACGAGTAGCTAAAGGCCAAAGCATTGCTTCAATCGCAGCTTGAATTGAGCCAGTGAGTGCCCACCAGTAGAATTCTCCGCTCAGTATCCAATGCGTTAAAACTGGAAATAAAGATACGAGTAAAAAGATTGGCAAGAGGTGTAAGGCTTGGGTAAACACATTCAAGGTAATGATGCGTCTATGCCAAGAAATAGCAAGGTATGCGACCAGTGAATAGCTAAACGCATGTAGCCCCAGAAGATCTGAGTTATGCACGTCCATTAATAAACCAAGAGCGAAGGCGATGATGACGCCAACATGACGGTGTTGGTGAATGTTCCAAAAGACGATGCAGATAATGAGCCAATCTGGAACCCAACCATAGTTACCAATTGGCATGAAGTTGAGCAGTAATGCGCACAGTAGACTGAAATAAATAAAGGGTGCATTAACGGGGCGCAGAATATAGCCGCTTTGGAAGTCAATCATTGCATTCCTCGCGCACGAGTTTGGCGGCGGCCAGGGGCCATTATTCCTGAGTCTCCAGCACTAGATTTATTGACGGTACTTGGCTTAGCATCGAACTGCGGATCATAAAGAAGTGCTAGCGCTTGGCGGTAGCGGTTAACGGCAGCTACAGGAACACACAACACATTAGAGGAGTTCTTATCTGCGTTACGCTCAATGCGGCTGATAACAGCCACGGCAAAACCTGGTGGATATACACCGTCGATGCCAGAAGTGATCAAGATATCGCCGACCTCCAGATCGCTGGCGACGGGCAGATAGCGTAGTTCTAATGGATTCCCGCGACCCGTACCGAACACTGCAGCGCGTAGCCCATTACGAGCCACTTGAACGGGCACGGCAAAATCACGATCTTCGAGCAATGACACCTCTGCAGAGCGTTCATAGAGGCGCACAACTTGACCTAAGATACCAGCGTCATTGGTAATGGGGTTGCCAGGCTTGAGGCCATCATTGCTGCCGCGATTAATCACGATACGTTGCGAAATTGGATTCGGTGGATTAAAGAGAATCTCTACCGGTAAAGTTTTAAATGGGATTTGCTTTTGCAGAGCCATTAACTGCCGCAGATTTTGATTTTCAATTAAGAGAAATTCAGATTGATTAGCAAGCAAAGAAAGCTCTGCTTGACGGACTTTCATCTCTTGATTTTCTTTGTCAAGCGTTCCACGTGTCGTGAAATATTCGGAGCTCGCTTCCAATGCATTGCGCGGTATTAACATGACATATTCAAGCGGCCGCAAAATCCAATTGACATTATTGCGGATGGGATCGAGTGCCTTATAGCGAAAATCGATCAACATCAAAGCGATGCTAATCGACAGACAGACAATCAGTTTGACTAAAGCAGGAACGCCTTGTCTGAAAAGTGGAGGAGCGCTATGTTGCAAGACCTTGGTCGACGTGTAAGTCGATTACTCTTGCGAGAACACTCCACCTAACTTGTCCATGCGCTCTAATGCAATACCGCAACCACGAGCGACGCAAGTGAGGGGATCTTCAGCCACATGAATGGGCAACCCAGTTTCTTCCAAGAGCAAGCGGTCTAGATCACGCAACAATGCTCCGCCGCCCGTCAACATCATGCCACGTTCAGCAATGTCAGAGGCAAGCTCAGGTGGAATTTGTTCAAGCGCTGCTTTTACAGCAGTCACGATTTGATTCAGTGGATCAGTTAGTGCTTCGAGAATTTCATTACTAGTCACGGTGAAGCTACGTGGAATACCTTCTGAAAGATTGCGACCCTTGACTTCCATCTCGCGTACTTCAGCACCAGGGAATGCTGAGCCGATTGTCTTTTTAATTAACTCAGCAGTTTGTTCACCAATCAACATGCCAAAGTTACGACGAATGTAGTTGGTAATGGCCTCATCAAATTTGTCGCCGCCAACCCGAACAGAGCCTTTGTAGACCATGCCACCTAAGGACATCACACCTACTTCAGTTGTGCCACCACCAATGTCGACAACCATTGACCCAGCTGCTTCAGATACTGGCAAGCCAGATCCAATAGCAGCAGCCATAGGTTCTTCAATTAAAAATACTTGGGATGCGCCTGCCCCCAATGCGGACTCACGAATGGCACGACGTTCGACTTGGGTAGATCCGCAAGGAACACAAATAATGATGCGTGGACTCGGCTTCAAAAGCTTGCTCTCGTGCACCATTTTGATAAATTGTTTGAGCATTTGCTCGGTGATGGTGAAATCGGCAATAACGCCATCTTTCATGGGGCGAATTGCCTCAATATTTCCAGGAACACGCCCGAGCATGGCTTTTGCATCTTTTCCTACAGCCAAAATGGTCTTTTTGCCACTTGGACCACCTTCTGTGCGAATTGCCACAACCGAGGGTTCATCAAGCACAATACCCCGATCACGCATATAAATTAAGGTGTTTGCGGTTCCTAGGTCGATGGCTAGGTCATTGGAAAAGTAGCTGCGGAAAAAACCAAACATGATGTAGTGGGAAAATAGTAAGTGTTAATAAAAAATATATAGGAATGATACTCTAGCGCCCCATGAAACTTGATGATGTCCAGCGCATTGCGCACCTTTCCAAGCTTGAGTTAAACCAAGCAGAAGCCGAGGCAGTTTTGCCTCAATTACAGGCGATTTTTGCTTTGGTTGAAGAGATGCAAGCAGTTGACACAACTGGTCTTGAGCCTTTGGCTCACCCCATCCTCTTTTTGCGTGATTTGGCACAGCCCTTGCGTGTTGATCAAGTGACAGAGTCTGATCATCGGGCTGAAAACATGCAATCTGCCCCTGCCCAAGAGGACGGATATTTTTTAGTTCCGCGGGTGATTGAATGAGTTGGCACAACACCCCCATTGCCTTAATGGCAAAAGCGCTTGCCGCAAAAGAGGTCTCTAGTACTGAGCTCACTCAGTACTTTTTAGACCGAATTGAGTCTGGTAAACAGTGGAATGCCTATTTAGATGTAAATGCTCACTTAAGTTTAGAGCAAGCATCTGCGGCAGATATACTCATTTCCTCAGGTAAAGCTGGTAAGTTGACTGGCATCCCTGTTGCTCACAAAGATGTCTTTGTTACCAAGGGGTGGAAGTCAACAGCAGCCTC
>CAIMXN010000116.1 GCA_903845455.1 uncultured beta proteobacterium
CTTGGCTGCTTGCCCAGTCACCATTAGCGAAATTTTGATCAATGTCGATAAAATTATTAGTGGTGAAATTGAAATCGATCAATTTGTTGATGGATTAGTAGATCCAAATGCGGAAGATATTAAGTTGGGACCAGAAGAGCCTGAGATTGATCCAGATGCTGAAGAAGGTGAGGATCTTGGTGAAGATGAAGGTGGCGGTGGTGGCGCAGCTACAGCTAATGCCAAACAGCTTGAAGAGTTGAAGCAAATTTCTTTAGAGAAGTTTGCAATCGTTCGCACACAAGCTGACAAGATGCGCCGTGCTTTTGATAAAGAGGGGTATAACTGTCCTGCGTATATCAAGGCACAAGATCTGATTCGTGGTGAATTATTGGGTTTCCGCCTGACAGCGAAGAGTGTTGAAAAGTTATGTGACACCATGCGTTCACAAGTTGACCAAGTATGGAAACTAGAGCGCGGTATTGTTAGTTTGTTAGTGGATAAGGTTGGCGTCAATCGTGGCGAAGTCTTGAAAGACTTTCCTAAGATGGCGATGAATCTTACTTGGACTGAGAAGTTACTTAAAGAAAACAAGCCTTACAGCGCACTCTTGCAGCGTAATGTCCCTGCCGTTCAAGAACTTCAACAGAAGTTGATTGATATTCAAACCCGTGTTGTTATTCCACTTCCAGAATTAAAAGAAGTAAACAAGCGGATGGCTGCTGGAGAAAAGCGTGCACGTGAAGCAAAGCGTGAAATGACCGTAGCCAATTTACGTTTGGTAATCTCGATTGCTAAGAAATACACCAATCGTGGTTTGCAGTTCTTGGATTTGATTCAAGAAGGAAACATTGGCTTGATGAAGGCGGTAGATAAGTTTGAATATCGCCGTGGTTATAAGTTCTCAACCTATGCAACTTGGTGGATTCGTCAGGCGATTACGCGTTCTATTGCTGACCAGGCTCGCACGATTCGTATTCCTGTTCATATGATCGAGACGATCAATAAGATGAACCGTATCAGCCGTCAGATCTTGCAAGAGACTGGTCATGAGCCAGATGCTGCAACCTTAGCTCTCAAGATGGAAATTCCTGAAGATAAGATTCGTAAGATTATGAAGATTGCTAAAGAGCCTATCTCCATGGAAACACCAATTGGTGACGATGAAGATTCTCATTTAGGTGACTTCATTGAAGATGGCAATACCTTAGCTCCAGCTGAAGCAGCATTGCATGAATCGATGCGTGATGTAGTAAAAGACGTTCTCGATTCATTGACGCCTCGCGAAGCAAAAGTATTGCGCATGCGTTTTGGTGTTGAGATGAGTACAGACCATACTCTCGAAGAAGTTGGTAAACAGTTTGATGTGACACGTGAGCGTATACGTCAGATTGAAGCTAAGGCACTCAGAAAAATGCGTCATCCAAGCCGTAGTGACAAACTCAAGACTTTCCTCGAAGAGGATTGATCGAATGCCCTAGTTGGGTATCGTGAGCCCTTTAAATAAAAGGGTTCACGATTTGCAGTTTTTTATTGATTATTTGTTGATGTTGCATATCCTCTGAATACAGCGTCTCACAACCAGCCTGTAATGCTGCAGCAATAATCATTGAGTCGTAATGTTGGTATCCATATTTTCTGGATACGGCTAGTCCTGCTTCGAATGTTTCTACATCAAGTGGCCTGATATTAAATATTGGTATAAATAAACTCAAAAACTCATCTAGCTCGATGTTCGATATTTTAATTTTTCTAAGACTCGCGGATGTAAATTCATTGAGAACTTGAACGCTAATCACATTAGACTGCTGTAGATTTGAGCTAACCCAATCTGCTTTTTTTGAATCTGATGAAAGTAAATACAACAGGGTATTGGTATCAAAAAATATTTTCTTAGCGTTCATTTAGTTCGGGTCTGTCAAAGTGAAAATCAGCAGGCATGCGACCACGAAATTTTCTCAGACCATCAATCCTATCTTGTATAGAAGGTTTCTTCTTTACTTGAAAATGTTTTTTATCGGCAACGCGAACCTCGATCTCATCACCCTCTTTGAGTTTTAAATATTCAACTACCTGAGAGGGGAGTCGAATGGCTAGACTATTGCCCCATTTGGATACGATCATCATCTGCTCCCTTAAGATATACATATAATAATGTATATCCAAAAGAAATGGCATCACTTCCATGGGGTGTGGTGGGGGATGGTTACGGAAGATCCTTCAATTACAATGTTAGATTAGGGCCCATAGCTCAGTTGGTTAGAGCAGAGGACTCATAAGAAAGAAGCCTTAGGGGTCTTGTAACAAAGACCTCAATAGTTTCAAGAGGTTAGTGGTGAATTAGGCGGTATAAATTCATTACACACCGCTTACACACCAGGGCATTTTTCATGGTGTGTAGTAAATGCGGTTTTAGTGTGGTTTTGCAGTAAAAAACACCAGCAGTAAGGTGTGTAGTAAAAACAGTTTTAGGGCCCATAGCTCAGTTGGTTAGAGCAGAGGACTCATAGCGAAAGTTGTGCCTTATGCGTGGAAACTGCATAAGGGATGGTGTCAAATTCGGAGAAAGCTAAAGGTAGAAATATCCAAGCTAACGCCGAGCCAAGCTTCAGCATGAAAGTGCTGTTGAAGGTGTAGAGACTAGACGGCACCCATCTAAGTTGAGCAATCAATATGATGAAGGCATAGTCCAGGGAGTAGTGAAAGCTACACAAACCGGAATCCTTTGGTCCCAGGTTCAAGTCCTGGTGGGCCCACCAGAAAAGCAAACCCTCATCAGCAATGGTGGGGGTTTTGTCTTTTGAGCGTTACTTTAAGTAACAGTTTTATCAAGCTAGTGAATCTGCCCACTCGATGCAAATTCTCTCAGAGCATTACCAGGTGTGATTGTACTTTTGTAAAGTGGTCCACAGGGAGTATCGGCCATCATCATTGAGAGTGAGTAGCAATCATCTGCATAATGCATGGACTGATAGCCTTCTAGGTGATAGGTGAACATATTCAAAATACCAATGATGCTGCGATTAGTTGATTTGCAATACACCACTTTATCAAGATGATCTAATTCCTGTTGCATAAAAGCTTCACTTACACCTTGAGATAGCAAGATCTTAAATAGGTATTGTGGGAATCGTTCTACCAAGTTCGATGCTGGGGCTAGAGGCATCAACACTGGTAGCAGGGTTCTTTCATTTACAAATAAGGCTACCTGTGGTTTTGAAAATATTGCCTTAGCATACCAATTACCCAAAATATTGTCTCCCTTCCCGGCGGGTTCGTTGACGCCTGAAGGTACCCGATCTAATAATTGTTTTGAGCAGTGTAAATAAAACATTGGAAAGTATCTCTTGATTAGGTCTAAGGTCGCCTTACTTTTTACCATATGTAGTATCAAGTATTTGAATTGTATTGAAACCCATAAATCCAAGCGTTACTTTAAGTAACGCTTGTCCCTTCGTAGTACCCCATAAACACCCCAATAATCACCATATATAGCCATACTTTCTTTTGGCTAAATTGACCCCTGTTTTTCCTCCAATCAGGTTGCTCAAGCTGGTGGGCCGAAGCTAAAGTATGTGTATGTCAAATAAAAAAGAAAGTACACATCAACTCATACACCGTAACCTAACCCTCTATCAACGCGAGCATAGTGCCGTATGGCAATGTCGCTATAAGGTAGATAACAAGTGGATACGGTCAACTACCAAAGAGACTCAACTTGATTTAGCAGTCAATAAAGCCAAAGAGCTTTTAGTGGAAGCAGAGATTCGTAAGCGCTCTGGCATCCCAGTGGTTACCAAACGCTTTAAAGATATCGCTATGTTGGCTATAGATAGGATGGAGCGAGACTTAAAGGGTGGCTTGGGTAAATCAATCTACAAAGACTACATCCGCATTATTAATGAGCATTTCATCCCCAGTCTTGGACAACGGCTCATTACCAATATTGACTACGATGCTCTGCAGCAGTACTACGATGATCGTGAAGCTAAGTATGGCTTGGCATTATCAAACAGCAATCGTAAGACTCAAAATGCTGCATTTAATAGAGTCTTTGATGAAGCCATTGTTCGTGGTTACTTAACGGAGAGTAATCGGCCTAAGTTAGATGGCAAGACTAAAGAGAGTGTTCGTCGTCCAGCATTTGAATTGCATGAACTGAGAGCGCTATTAAAACTACTTGGCCCATACATAGAGTCAGGCAGAACCAAGGATGTTCGCGAACGTCGTCAAATCTTGCGTGACTATGTAGAGATGTTGGTCGACACTGGAGCAAGGCCAGGCATTGAGCTACTCGATATGAAGTGGAAGCAAATCCGTTTCATGATGAACCCCATTAGTACAGTGACAGATCAATTGGATGAAGACGGGGAAGTTATTGAAGTACATAGCCTTAACCGTAGTTGTGAGATGACAGTAAAAGGTAAAACAGGGCAAAGGCAGATTATTGGACGCTTACCCAGTATTCGAGTGCTTGAGCGTATAGCTATGAGGAACTATGGAGTAGCGAGCTCAATTAAAGATCCTTTGGCTGAATTGATTAAACCCACTAATGACGATTACATCTTTAGAACCAAAGAA
>CAIMXN010000117.1 GCA_903845455.1 uncultured beta proteobacterium
TCTGGAAAGTGATAAGGCCCATAGTTGTTCGAACAATTCGTAGTCACAACAGGGAAACCATAGGTATGAAACCAGGCGCGAACTAAATGATCAGAGGCGGCCTTAGAAGCGGAATAGGGACTATTTGGCTCGTATGGGTTCTTTTCAGTAAATGCAAGATCAGTTGCAGATAGAGAGCCATAAACCTCATCCGTAGATACATGATGAAACCGAAATGCTGCTTTTGCCTCTAGGTCCAGTCCATTCCAGTATTCGCGAGCACACTCAAGCAAGCTAAAAGTACCCATAATATTCGTCTGAATAAAATCAGCCGGACCATGAATCGATCGATCGACATGACTCTCTGCTGCAAAATTTAGGATAGCCCTTGGCTTGTGCTCAGCCAGTAACTGCTTGACTAGCGCCTGATCACCAATATCACCATGGACAAATAGGTGGCGAGAATCATGCTTCAAAGACTCCAAAGTAGCCAAATTACCGGCATACGTTAACTTATCTAAATTAACGACTCCTTCGGCTGTTGGGTTGGCCAACCAGTCTAGAATAAAATTACCACCAATAAAACCAGCGCCGCCAGTCAATAAAATCATAATGAGCCGTTAAATGAAGATTAGGTAATAATACTTTTATATCTAATGAATTTATATACCTTTGATTTTAAATGAAAATCTACTAAAAATAAGTTAACTATCTATGCAGAATAAGCCCCAGTGAACCCAAATAAATATAGCCTCACCTTCGCTTGCTACAACTCTGTTGATTACACCAAGCTATGCATAGAAAGTATGGTTGCACATGGCACACCCCTCAACCGACTAGTAGCTGTAGATAATGGTTCAACAGATGGCACAAGAGAGTATCTAGCAACCCTTCCCCTGGGAGGCAGGATTCAGAATACCCAAAACCTTGGATGCGGCGTTGCCTGGAACCAAGGTGCTCTTGCCCTGCAGTCAGAGTGGACCATCATCATGAATAACGATGTATTGGTTTCACCGCTCTGGATAGAAAACCTGCTTTCTACAGCAGAAAAATTGGGCGCAAAGGTGATTAGTCCAGCACTCATTGAAGGGCCATTAGATTACGACTTCAATCATTTTGCAGCAGAAGCAACGCAAAAAATGCAAGGAGTTCATCGGCTTGGAGGTCGTCACGCAGTTTGCTTAGCGATTCATGAGTCTGTTTGGATGGATGTCGGTTACTTTCAGCCCGTACCGAAGTTATTAGGCTTTGAAGATACCCTCTTCTTTAACGAACTTAGCAAATCAAAAATAATGACCGCTATGACGGGAGCCTCTTGGCTTCATCATTATGGATCCATCACGCAAACAGCGATGAAGCAAGAGCGCGGCTTAAATGCAAAAGATGGTCTAGCTAATCGCTATAACTACAAACTGCTTTCTCAGTCATGGTTAGAGCGAAAAATAAATAAACTTAATCGCAAAGCTCAAGAAAAAATGTGGCGCACAAACGAAGTAGCGCAATACGACATGTCAATACATGGCCTGCGTGAAAATGGCGAATTTCGATGGATATAAACCGAAAGATCAGCACAGATGCCTCAGTCAAGTAACTTTTCTTCTAGGGAGTCTCTTTTTCAACGTCATGTTGTACGAAAAAAAATTGGCATCTTTCAACGTCTAACAAAAGGAGCGTTACCACTTTTTACTCGCGGTGGAGATGAGATTTGCGTATCACCTCAAATTTTTGGTTACTACGAATTACGCGTTAAAGACCTCATGGATTTTTATGCAGCACAAGGGCATAGTGACTTTTTAATTGATATTGGTGCAAATATTGGTCTGAGCACCTGTCAATCTGGTGATCGATTCAAAGAAGTGCACTGCTATGAACCAAATCCAAACTGCTTCAAAATACTAGAGGTAAATACCCAAATCGCCCTCAGTCAATGTAAGCTATACCTAAATCAGTATGGCCTAGGGACTGAAAAATCAGAAACTGTGTTGCATGTTCCCCGGGGGAATTGGGGCGGCGCCTTTGTTCATGACCCACATAATTCCTATAGCGACGAAGAAATTGGTCGCAAAGATGGCTACCAAGGATTTGATGCAGCAAGATACCAGCAGATCCCCATTGTGATTGAGTCTGGAACAGAAAAACTGGGTGAACTGTTTAACTCACTCACATCCAGGGGTTTAAAGAATGGCTTTATCAAAATAGATGTTGAGGGCTATGAGCCCGTCATCATTGAGTCCATTGCAAAAGCAATACCACCAAATATGAATATTTTTATTCTGTTTGAGTGCTTTACTAAAGACTTCGACCCTACCAAGCTACTGGCTTGCTTTAATGGCAGGGCTGAAGCTTTTAAATTAATTCGGTCACCAGAAAAACATATCCCTAAATTGAAACGACTGTGGACCATCATTACTCAATGGGGCTATATTTTCGAAATAGCAAAATTCAATCCCCACAGCAACTCAACCGATATTATTTTTAAAGTAAAAACTTAAGCTGTACTCACTTGCTGTTGGGACCTGTTTGACAATAGCTCCGCACAAAGACAAGCTAAAAATACTGCATGAAATGATGCGGCAAACTTTAAGCCAAAGATCTCGGTACTCAGGCCGCTAACAATTTCACATAACAAGTAAACAATTCCGAAGGCACATAAGCGAGGATTGACCCCCCTTGCCCATTGACGAATACATAAAGTCAATGGGGCAAAGAAAATCAACAGGGTATAAATAATTCCAAGCAGGCCGTAGGCCACTGCATTAGTGGTGAACTCGCTGTGAAATAAAGATCCCCGCCCTGGGCTGGCCCTCGTACTCTCTGATGCAAATACAACTAACTCTGGATCATTGGCATGCACCATGTAACCCCGCAAACCCCAGCCGTAAATAGGACTCAGCTTGAAATAGTGAAAACCCATACGCGCAAACGAAATACGTTCACCAATTGAACTTTCTGAATTGACCTGATCTAGCTTGTAGTCTTGTAGATCCACGAGAGCGTCGTGAACTCGATTTTCTACCGTTGGAGATGCTTGATAAATACCAATAGTCAATACGACTGAGATGATCAGTGCAATAAATGTTGAAAGTATTTTATTTTTAGGCCCATACAACCACAGCAATAAAAAGAGAACTAGCGGAATAGCTAACCAACCAGTTCGACTCTGAGTCTTAAGGGAGATATAAAAACCTACAATGGTGCCAACGATCTTCAAAATAATGACAAACCA
>CAIMXN010000118.1 GCA_903845455.1 uncultured beta proteobacterium
AAGCTTCCTGGCATGTTAGTTGCCAATATCAAGGAGTGCCCAGTATTTGGTGGCAAAGTAAAGAGCTTTGATGCTAGTAAGGCGCAAAGTATGAAGGGCGTCAAAAAAGTGCTGCAAGTAGGTGACACGGCGGTAGCCGTCGTTGCTGAAACTTTCTGGCAAGCGAAGACTGCTTTAGATGCCGTAACCATTGCTTGGGATAACGGCGCTAACGGTAACGTGTCTAGTGCTTCTATTAAGAAAATGCTGGAAGAGGGTCTGCAGGCTGATGATGCATTTGCACACAACACTAATGGCGATGTGAAGGGAGCGCTATCTGCTGCCACTAAAACTATTGAATCAACTTATTTCTACCCTTACTTGAACCATGCCACTTTGGAACCACAAACTGCTACGGCAAAGTGGACGCCAGAGATGTGTGAAGCATGGGTACCTACTCAAGATGGTGAAGCTTCATTAGCGGCAGTCATTGCCGCTTCAGGCTTGCCTGCGGAAAACTGTAACGCCTATAAAGTAAATCTGGGTGGTGGCTTTGGTCGTCGCGGTGCATTTCAAGATTACACAACCCAAGTGGTCACAATTGCTAAGCAAATGCCGGGTACGCCGATTAAGTTAATTTGGACTCGTGAAGAAGATATGACACAAGGTCGTTATCACCCCATCATGATGTGCAAGATGACTGCGGCGATTGATGACAAGAAGAATGTCACTGGTCTGAGTATGCGTTTGTCTGGCCAATCCATTTTGGCTGCGGTGCGTCCTGCTATCGTTGCTAGTTTTAAAGGCAAAGATCCATTGGCTTTCCAAGGGCTTGAGCCTAGTGGCGAGCATGCTATTACGTATAGCTTTCCTAATTTAAATATTGACCATGCGATGCGCAATACGCATGTCCCTCCAGGTTTCTGGCGTGGTGTGAATATTAATCAAAATGCGGTTTTCATCGAGAGCTTTATGGATGAATTGGCTGAAGCGACGGGTATGGATGCTGTGGAATTTCGTCGTAAGCATATGCAAGAGTTCCCGCGTGCGATAGCGGTGCTGAATGCAGTCGCTGATGGTATTGGTTGGACCAAGCCTGCTGCTCCTGGCGTATACCGTGGTGTAGCGCAGATGCGATCTTTTGGTAGTTATGTAGCCGCTGCTTGTGAGTTGTCTGTGAAGAATGGCAATGAAGTGAAGATTCATCGCATTGTTGCTGCAACTGATCCTGGTTATGCAGTCAACCCAGCCCAGATTTCTCGTCAGGTTTCTGGTTCATTTGTGTATGGTTTATCTGCGCTCTTTGAAGAAGAAATTACTATTGAGAACGGGGCAGTAGTACAAAAGAACTTTGATACCTTTAACTCCATTCGCCTTTCCCAAATGCCAAAAGTAGAGACCATTATTATTCAGGGTGGTGGCAAAGAGTGGGGTGGTGTTGGTGAGCCAACGATTGCAGTAGCAGCGCCAGCAGTATTGAATGCGATCTACCGTGCGACTGGTAAACGTTTGCGTACAGTGCCCTTGAAAAATAGTGGTATCAAGTTAGTTTAATTGTATTAAGCACGTTTGAAATTGGTCCGATGGGAATGAGGTATGCGCCAGTATTTTTTTTGCTTGGCATCCTCAGTCTCATTGCTCCAGTGCAGGCTCAGGTCTTCACTAGGGATATGCAAGTCGAGCCTCTGATTGCTTCTGCAGGTGAC
The DNA here is from genome assembly GCA_903845455.1 of uncultured beta proteobacterium. Classification (GTDB taxonomy): domain Bacteria; phylum Pseudomonadota; class Gammaproteobacteria; order Burkholderiales; family Burkholderiaceae; genus Polynucleobacter. Next base: position 1,686 of record CAIMXN010000118.1, read on the forward strand.
CCAGTTCGAGGTAGAGTCATCGTTGCAAGCAGGCAAACAGGCTTATGCTTACTATGCCATAGCGGCCCCTTTCCAGAAGAACGTTTTCAGGGTAACTTAGCACCTGATTTAGCGATGAGTGCTGCAAAATTGACCGCAGGTCAATTGCGCGCCCGAATTATTGACCCTAGTCGTTTTGATCCTAAGACCATCATGCCTGCGTATTACAAAACAGAGAATCTCAAGCGCGTTGCCCCAAAGTTTGCTGGGCAAACCATTTTGAGTGCGCAAGAAATCGAGGATGTAGTGGCCTTCTTAGTGAGTTTGAATCAACAGAATGTTCAGTGAATACACCAATAATGAATAAGTACTCCCCACTTCGCCGCCGCTACTTATCGATAGTCAGTCTCTTTGGTCTTGGGGTCTGGTTACATCCTAGCCTATCTTTTGCTAAGAAGCCCGAGGCCTTGGAAGCTATCGCCAACATTGTTGGATCACAAGTCCCGAAAGACGGTCGTGTGAAGTTGGTGATTCCACCTTTAGTTGAGAATGGAAATTTAGTGGTCTTAAAAGTGAGTGTCGAGAGCCCCATGACAGCTCAAGATTACGTCAAGGCCATTCATGTGATTGCGGAAGGTAACCCGCTGCCAAATATTTTTAGTGCATTTTTGACGCCACGTTCTGGCACCGCAAACATCACGACCCGCGTTCGTCTTGCAGAGACCCAGCGGGTCTGGGCAATTGCACAGATGAGTGATGGCAGTTTTTGGCAGGGGTATGCAGATACCTTAGTGACCTTATCTGCTTGTACGGAGGCAATATGAGTAAGACTTCGCGTACATCGATCACCATGCCCACAGAAGCAAAGAAAAATACCGTAATTGAAATCCGAGCAATTGCTCAGCATGATATGGAAACAGGATTTCGGTATACCGAGGCAGGCAAGCTGGTGCCACGTGACATCATTCATTTTTTTACTTGTCGCTATAACAATGTAGAGGTTTTCAAGGCTGAGTTTCATCCAGGGACTGGAGCTAATCCTTTAATTATCTTCACCACCATTGCTACAGAATCTGGCACCTTGCAATTTGAGTGGCAAGGTGACGGTGGATATGAGGCAGTGAATCAAAGTCAAATCACCGTGACGTGAAAGCACTTTCAGTATTTACTTTCCTGCTGGCGATCCTATGCTCAGCCACCAGTTTTGCCGCCCGGCAATCTAGCTATGAACTCATGACGCCTGAGAATCAGGCAATGCAAGATGACCCAAACTTAAATCCAGCGCAGTTTTGGGTAATGGATGGTCAAAGTCTTTGGCATGAAAAGGCTGGCAAAGGCAATATTTCTTGCGCATCTTGTCATGGCGAGTCAAAGTCTGCGATGCGTGGTGTTGCCGTGCAGTTTCCAAAGATGGTGCAGGGAAAACTTCAAACACTTGAAGGCCAAATTAATCAATGTCGCGTCACCAAGCAAGGCGCTTCTCAATTAGCGTATGAGAGTAAAGAGTTATTAGCATTAACGGTATTCGTAGCATCCCAATCAAAAGGTTTGCTAATTGCTGTTCAAGAAACTTCTGCCAATAAAGCCTCTTTACTGAAAGGGCGTCAGTGGTTTAATACCAGAATGGGTCAACTCAACCTCTCTTGTGCGCAATGCCATGAAGAGCGCGCTGGATTAAAGTTGGGCGGAAGTTTCATACCTCAGGGTCATCCAACCGCCTATCCCATTTATCGTCTTGAATGGCAAGGTTTAGGTTCACTCCAGCGTAGATTGCGTAACTGTATGAGCGGGGTAAGGGCACAACAGTTTGAGTATGGCTCGCCAGAGATGGCACAGCTAGAATTATTTCTGATGTGGCGCGCTCGAGGGATGCCCCTGGAATCCCCCGGGGTGAGACCCTAATTTCTTAAAATAAATTACTTAATCTGAGAAGACAACTGAAGTCGTACCATTGATCAATACACGATCGTACAAGTAGTAACGTAGCGCACGAGAGAGCACGGTGCGTTCTAAGTCGCGGCCTTTGCGGATCAAATCTTCTGGTGTATCACCGTGGGTTACACGGGTAACGTCTTGTTCAATGATGGGACCTTCATCTAAATCGCTTGTGACGAAGTGTGCTGTCGCGCCAATCAACTTGATACCACGTGCATGCGCCTGATGATATGGTTTTGCACCCTTAAAGCTGGGCAAGAAAGAGTGGTGGACATTAATGCAACGACCGGATAACTGGGTTGATAAATGATCAGACAGAATCTGCATATAACGCGCTAAGATCACCATATCCACTTGGGACTCAGCCACGATTTCTAAAAGCTTTGCTTCTTGAGCAGGTTTGCTTTCTGGGCTTACTGGCAAGTGATAAAACGGAATATCGGCAAAGTCGATACTCGAGTAAACCTCGCGCGGATGATTTGAAACAATGCCACAAATCACCATGGGTAATTCCCCAATGCGCCAGCGGTAGAGAAGATCTACCAGGCAATGATCTAATTTAGAAGCCATGATCAATATCCGCTTGAGATCTTTCACTGCACGTAGATTCCAATGAAGTTCAAAACGCTTAGCGATTTCTACAAAACCTTTGCGCAAGGTCTGGGCATCTACAGAGCAGCTAAAACTCACACGCATAAAAAAGCGTTTGGAATCTTTGTCATCGAACTGTTGTGCTTCCTCGATATCGCCGCCAGCTTGATAGATATAAGTGGATACGGCGGCAACAATCCCTGGACGATTGGGGCAAGTCAGGGTGAGGTAATAATTTTCTGGATTCATGTCTTCAATTCTTAAGAATGCGTGTAAATACCCATTTTAGTCTGTCGCACCATCATTACTTAATGAGAGGCTTGGAGTTGTTATCAAACCTTATTTAATGGGCTTATCAGTCTTATCTGCTGGCCCAAGATAGGCCTCACTTTTATCGGTAATGGTGGGAATAGGAATGTCTTCACAGATTGGTTTTGGACCCACAACATTCATAAAGCTACATTCCTTTTTAGTGGCTGCAGAGGCGGCATGCTCTAAGGGTGATTTTCCGGTGGTCGCTGTTGAAACAATACTAGTGGCCGTCATTGGGTTAGCAACTGCTGCTGTGGTGGCAGCGGTACCAATAGAGCTTGCTGCTGTAGTACTAGATGTTCCTAGTACTGCTAAGGGTGCAGCACAACTGGATAAGAAGAGTGGGCAAAAAATAAGAGGCCAAACCCAAAGGCTCAACCTCTTCAGGGGTGAGTAGGGTTTATTTAACTTTGCAAGCAACGTTAAATACTCCGGCAGTCCATGAGCCGCTTACGACAGGCTCAAATGGCGAGTCTGGAGTTTTATTATCAGTAACGACTTTTCCGCTACCTTTATTTCCCGCGAACTCTTTAAATTCAATCGGACGGTAGGTAGCATTGGAGCAGTTATATTCATTTAGGCCAATGAGTGAATTAACAACCTGTTTTGTCTTTGGATTTTCGCCTGGTTTTTTTAAGTCCAACATCGAGAGAATTTGCGCTTTATCGCCATCTCTTCTTAAGGTATCGGAATCAATCGAAACGCTCATCGCATCATTTGAGCCAAGTTCTGTCCAAGCTGCTAAGGCATTTGCAATGGGCAGGACTGTAAGCCCAGCGGTGATAGTAATGAGGGTGGCAAGTTTTTTCATGGGACCGTATTCCTATTTATACCTATTGGCAACTGTTAGCAATCTATTCTAAACGGCTTGAGACTACTTTTGTTTGGTAGTGAGCTCAAGTTGGCGATGGATATTTTCTGGCTTCATTTGTAGTGGCAAATACTCATTTTTTGCCCATAAGGGCAGCATGTTTCGGTAGAGTTTGCTCTGAACCCAGCCTGATTGGCCAGACTGGTAAATAAAGACAGATTTTTCAAGATCAGACAGATCGTAAATAGTTCGTAGGCTTGGGGCTTGTTTAGTGATGAAGGGGCTGTCATCTTGGAGTAGCTCAAGTCGACCGACATTTACCGTAAAGCTGTCGCCTGGAAAAGGAGTACTCAGATTAAAGAGTTTTCCAAGAAGGGGAACTTTGCTTAAAGGACGATGCTCTGATACTGCAAGATGACCGGCGCCCCATGTCCACTTGTGTGGATCATCACCATATTCCTTACTCAATACATCTAGTGCCTTTTCATAAGCATCATTAGAGGATTCTGCACAGGTTTCAATTTTCTCGGTCCCGGGTATATCGCACCATGGGCTATTCGGATTTGCTAGCTGCAATATCAAGGGAGCTCTAAAATTTCTAGCCCCATAATTTTCTGTAAACAAATAACTCAAGCGAGAAAAGAGATTACGCGTTAGTTGATCTGCCCAAGCATTAAAAATGAGAGCTGCTGCACTATTTACCCGCATATCTCCATCAAAATCCTTACTAATCTCCAGTGCAACTGTCCCTAGTTTGTGATTTGGTTTACTTGTTTTAAAGATATCGAGTAATGGTGTAGCCCCAAGAGAGAGCGTGTCGCCTTGCATCGCTTTCATAGAGTTAAAATCGTGCCGGCTTTTAGCTTGAATAAGGTCAACAATGCGGTCATAGCGGGTGGGCAAATCCCAATCAGCTGTGAGAGGGTTGGGATCATTGCTTGCAATGATGGGTTGGTTAGCTGTTGCAAGCCATCCTTGATCGGGATTATTGCTTGCTGGTAGTTGTTCAAAAGGGACATATCCCGTCCAGTCATATTGCTTCTCCCAGCCTAAAGCTGGCGCAACCCCATAAAGACCTTGGTGCAAGATTCTCTTGGGAGCCGCTCCCGCAGCTTGATAAGAGATATTACCTTCTTGGTCGGCCATCACTACGTTTTGCATTGGAGCATAGTTTTTGCGGAGCGCATTTTTGAAGCTATCTAGATTTTCTGCGCGATTCATCTCTAGCAGACTTACTATGGATTGATTCTCAATATCGAGTGCAGTCCAACGCAATGCCAGTGCAAATTTTTCAGTATTGATGGCGCGTTTGGCGCGCGAGTAAGAGTCTGAAATCACTGGGCCGTGCCTTGTTTCTTTGACCAAGAAACGCAGTGGCGCAGCGCCTTTAATATCAATGATTTCTTGACGAACTTTAAAGGGCAGAGGCCCCTCTGGCCCGCGATAG
>CAIMXN010000119.1 GCA_903845455.1 uncultured beta proteobacterium
ATCAGCAACTGCGCCGCATCCTCAATGACAAAGTGACTCCCGATGCCATCATCGCTGAGTTAAAGGCTTCTTCATTGCGTGGCCGGGGCGGTGCTGGCTTCCCAACGGGATTGAAGTGGAGCTTTATGCCCCGTCAATTCCCAGGTCAAAAATATTTAGTCTGTAATAGTGACGAAGGTGAACCCGGTACCTTTAAAGACCGCGACATCATGCGTTACAACCCCCACGCTTTGATTGAAGGCATGATTATTGGTGCGTACACCATGGGCATTGGTACTGGCTACAACTATATTCATGGTGAAATCTGGGACACCTATGCAGTTTTTGAAGAGGCTTTAGAAGAGGCTCGTGCTGCTGGTTATCTGGGCGATAAAATTTTAGGTAGTGATTTCAACTTCCAATTGCATGCCTCTCCAGGTTGGGGTGCCTACATCTGCGGTGAAGAAACGGCTTTGTTGGAGTCGCTTGAAGGTAAGAAGGGTCAGCCACGCTTTAAGCCACCTTTCCCAGCAAGCTTTGGTTTGTATGGCAAACCAACCACGATTAACAATACTGAAACCTTTGCGGCTGTGCCATTCATCATGGCTATTGGTGGTCAAGCGTATTTAGAGCTTGGTAAACCTAATAACGGTGGCACCAAAATTTTCTCGGTATCTGGCGATGTCATGTATCCAGGTAACTATGAGATTCCATTGGGCACACCATTTGCTGAACTCTTGAAGTTGGCTGGTGGTATGCGCGATGGTAAGAACCTGAAAGCAGTGATTCCTGGTGGATCTTCTGCTCCAGTGGTTCCCGGTGCGCAGATGATGGATCTGACTATGGACTATGACAGCATTGCTAAAGCAGGTTCAATGTTGGGTTCAGGTGCGGTGATCTTGATGAACGACACCCGCTGTATGGTGCGTGCCTTAGAGCGTTTGTCCTATTTTTATCACGAAGAATCATGCGGTCAGTGCACCCCATGTCGTGAAGGAACTGGTTGGTTGTGGCGCATTGTTCACCGGATTGAACATGGCCAAGGCCGCCCAGAAGATTTAGATTTACTCAACGATGTAGCAGCGAATATTCAGGGCCGTACGATTTGTGCCTTGGGTGATGCAGCTGCAATGCCAGTACGTGGCATGTTGAAGCATTACCTAGATGAGTTTGCGTATCACGTAGAACATAAGCGCTGCTTAGATTCTGCACAACCTTTATAAAAGATATTGAGCACGGGACTTCTTAAAGTGGGCATGGTTGAAATCGAATTAGATGGCAAGGTAGTAGAGATTCCGCAAGGATCGACGGTGATGCACGCCGCGGCTAAGCTCGGCAGCTATATTCCGCATTTTTGCTATCACAAGAAATTATCGATCGCCGCTAACTGCCGGATGTGCTTGGTTGAAGTAGAGAAAGCCCCAAAACCATTACCTGCTTGTGCAACACCAGTCACACAAGGCATGAAAGTCTTTACGCATTCTGCGAATGCAGTAGAAGCGCAGCGCTCAGTGATGGAATTCTTGCTGATTAACCATCCATTGGATTGTCCAATTTGCGACCAAGGTGGTGAGTGCCAGTTACAAGACTTGGCAGTGGGTTACGGTAAGTCTGAATCTCGCTACGACGAAGAAAAGCGCGTGGTATTTCATAAGAATGTTGGGCCACTCATTTCAATGCAAGAAATGTCACGCTGTATTCATTGCACTCGCTGTGTACGTTTTGGCCAAGAAGTGGCTGGCGTAATGGAATTGGGTATGGTCAATCGTGGTGAGCATTCAGAAATTACTACCTTCCTGGGTCAAACGATTGATTCAGAGCTCTCTGGAAACATGATTGACATCTGCCCCGTAGGCGCATTGACCAGCAAGCCTTTCCGTTATGCAGCCCGTACTTGGGAACTTGCTCGCAAGCGTTCAGTCAGTCCGCATGATAGTTTGGGTAGCAACACTACTGTTCAAACCAAAGCAAATAAAGTGATGCGTGTGGTTGCTTTAGAAAATGAAGCCATCAATGAATGCTGGATTAGCGACCGTGATCGTTTTGCCTATGAAGGTTTAAATAGTGCTGAGCGCGTGACAGCACCCATGGTGAAGCAGGGCGGTCAGTGGTTAGAAACAGACTGGGAGTCTGCTTTAGATTACGTAGCGCGTTCACTCAAAACGATTTCTACCGAGAATGGCCCTGAAGCAGTGGCTGCATTAGCGCATCCTATCTCCAGCACTGAAGAGCTCTATCTTCTCCAAAAAATGATTCGTGGCTTGGGTTCAAGTCAGGTGGAAACCCGTTTACGTCAAACCGATGTGAAGGGTGCAGCCGTAGCCCCATGGCTTGGTATGACCGTGACCAAATTAAGTGAGCTTGATCGCGCATTAGTAGTTGGTAGCTTCTTACGTAAGGATCAACCAATCATCGCAGCGCGTCTACGCACAGCGACTAAGCGTGGTTTAGTAGTACATCGTATCGACGCCGGTGGTGATGATTGGTTAATCCCCATGGCTGTCAGTATTGCAGCAACACCAAGTGCTTGGTTAAATGCCTTGAGTGAAGTCGCTCTAGCGGTGGCTAAAGCCAAATCGGTTTCTGCTCCTGCAGGTACTTCTAACTTGCCGATCTCTGCAGTAGCGCAGTCCATTGCAGATAG
>CAIMXN010000120.1 GCA_903845455.1 uncultured beta proteobacterium
TTAGTGATTCTTTTTATTCTTTTGGTATTGGCTAATTTAATTTCTACTCTCTTAGAGTGCGGTATCGGCCCTTGCGCTGATGATCCTATCAAATATGACGGATTGATTTGGTTACGTACCCGTTTCGGATTTTAGTTTGTTGACTCTGCGTTCATTCACAGTAGCAAAGTGCTTCTTTGCTACAGTTCTGATGATGGGTTTGCTGCTCGGGCAAGAGGCTAACGCCCAATCACCATCGAACACACCAACTTGGCCCAAACAAGCCATTCGCATTATTGTTACTTTTACACCTGGCGGTGCCCCCGATATCTTGGCGCGTGTCTTAGCGCAAAGCTGGCAAGAGAGCTTAGGCGTTCCAGTCTTAGTTGAGAATCGTCCTGGCTATGGTGGCAATATTGGCGCAGAAGTCGTGGCTAAAAGTGATCCTGATGGTTATACCTTGCTGATTGGAACGGTGGGTATTCATGCGATTAATGGCGCCCTTTATGACAAGATGTCTTACGATCCGATAAAGGATTTCACCCCCATTAGTTTCTTGGCGAGCACACCCAATGTGTTGATTGTGAACAAGCACTTAGGCGTGAACAATGTGCATGATCTGATTGAATTAGCCAAAGCAAAACCCAATCAACTGACTTTTGGCTCTTCTGGTATTGGCACCTCTTTACATATGTCGGGCGAGTTATTTAAAGAGATTGCAGGTGTTCAGATGAGGCATATTCCATACAAGGGCAGAGCCCAATCTTTGCCAGATTTATTGAGTGGTCGGATCTCGATGCTATTTGACAATCTATCTTCATCTTTGCCCCTGATTAAGGCGGGTGAAGTCCAGGCCTTAGGTGTGACGACCTTAAAACGTTCTCCAGCTGCCCCAGATATTCCGACTTTAGCGGAGCAGGGCTTACATGGATTTGAGGCAACTTCTTGGTTTTCTTTAATGGCGCCTGCCAATTTGCCTAGCTCGATCCAAAAGCGCTTAAATACCTTAACGCGCCAAACCCTCAATCATCCCCAGGTACGCAATCGCTTGCTGGAGGGTGGTCTAGAGCCGGCGCCTGGCAGCCCCCAAGATTTGGCTAAATTGATCCAAGCGGAGACCAATAAATGGTCTAGGATCGTCCATCAATCCGGGGCTAAAGTCGAGTAAGAAAAAAGCGCTTTTCTTGTCAGCTTAGTATTCCCTCAAGCGTTAAATAAATAAGAATATTCACTAAAAAGATGTACCAAAAAGATGCACTAAGCGTAGACTTAAAAGTGAGAAATGACCAATTTGAGGGGTCAAATATGAAACAGTTTAAAAAGTACATCCTGCTGAGCTTGGTGCTTACAGGCCTAGCTGCCGTTTTGCCTGTGACTGCCCAAGCTGGCAACGTGGGTTGGAATGTCTCCGTCGGTGGTGGCTATGGTGGCGGCTACCGACCAGCAGCATATGGCGGATATGGTGGATATGGCCCAGCTTGGCGCGGTAATTGGGCTTATGGTGGCGGCTATTATGGCAGTCCTTACGGCTATCCCTATGCGGGCTATTACGCTGCTCCAGTAGTCTTTGCCCCACCGATTGCTTATGCACCACCACCTCCACCCTTGGTATTGGCTGCGCAGGCGCAACCCGCAGTTTGGTATTTTTGCCAAGCGAGTGGGCAATATTTTCCCTACGTTCAAGAATGTTCTTCTGGGTGGCAGGCGCAAGCAGCAATTCCACCCTCTAGTGGGGTGAAGTCACAAAGACCTGGTAATTAAGAGCACATTGACTAGTCCAATGACATGCTTAAAACAACTCAACAAAATTTAGTAAAAAAGGATTTGTAATGAAACGTTTGATTCTCTCCGCTGCATTAATAAGCTCTTTAGTTGCCTGTACCTCTGCACCTACCGGCCCAACGATTGCGGTGATGCCCCGCGAAGGTAAGCCATTTGAAGTCTTCCAACAAGAAGATCAACAGTGCCGTACATTTGCTGCTGGTGCTATTAAAGATGCTGGCGATGCTGCACTTAAGGATGGTGTCACTAGTGCTGCTGTTGCTGCAGCTTTAGGCGCTGCTGCTGGGGCCATGATTGGTGGTGGTAGTCATGCTGGTGTTGGTACTGGCGCCGGTATTGGCTTGTTGGGTGGCTCTGCTATTGGCGCTATGAATGCCTCTGGTAAAGAAAATCAATCGCAGACCCAATACAACATTGCGTATCAACAGTGTATGTATGCCAAAGGCAATCAAGTACCTAGTTATGGAACACCTCATTCGGGCTTTAATCGTCCACCAAATAATTCTGGTTATAACTTGGTTAAATAAGACTTTACTAAGTGCTTAGACTTGAACCGGCGGATGCGTTTTCTCAAAGCGTGCCGCCGTTCTTCTAAAGAGATACAGCAGTAAGCAAGCAGCTAAAGCTAGACTAATGCTGTTGCCAGCCCAGAAACCATTGGCACCTTGTAAAAATAGCGGCGTGTTACCAAAGACATTAAAGCCCAGCAGGTAACCACCACCAAGTCCTACGCCCCAAAGTGAGCCAGCGTAAATCAGCATTGGCCAGAATGCAATTCTGTAAGCGCGCAAAATAAATGCTGCAGTAACTTGCAGTGCATCGAACACTTGATAAAAAGCGATAAATAAAAATAGCGGTATAGAAAATACTTTGACCTCTGCGGGTGGATCATACAAATCTAAGAGTTGAAGTCTAAATACCCAAACTGCAATACCAATAGTGATGCAGAGCACAGTGGTAAAGAACACCGCAGACCAACCGATTTCTTCAGCACGTTCTTGTTTGTCTGCACCAATCGACTGCGATACCAAAGTCATAGTTGCAATCGAGAGGGAGAGCGGCACCATGTACATCACGGTACCCATATTGGCAACAATTTGATGGCCAGCTAAAGCGGTAGTACCTAAGCGGGCAATAAACAATGACATAAATGTGAATGAAGTTACTTCAATCAAATAACTAAAGCCAATCGGTGTGCCTAGTTTTAATAAGGTCCAGATACGATGCCAATCCGGCTTACTAAAATGACTAAAGATTTTAAAAGGGCGATAGAAGCGATCAAGCAACACAAAACTCAAGGTAATGATGAGCCAGAACCAACTGATGATGACGGTAGCGACAGCACATCCTGGTCCGCCCATCCCTTCTATTCCGAAGCCACCATAGATGAAGAGTAAATTAAGTGGTAACTTCAGACCAAGGCCGATTAATTGCACCACGGTAATCACGGCAGGACGAGAGACGGCATTGTGAAGTGCCATCAGTACGCGCATCCCCATGCTAGCTGGTAAGCCCAGGGCTAGGATGTCAAGATACAGCCTCGCTTTACCTTGAATGACTGGATTGAGCCGTGAGATGGCCAACAGGTAATCTGCGTTTAAGAGAATCAAACAACCTAACACCGTTAATCCTAAAGCGAGCCAGGTAGCTTGACGCACTTCTTCACCGATTTCATCATAGCGTTTAGCGCCAAAGAGTTGCCCGGCAATTGGTGCAAGTGCGGAGATCACACCAGTCAAGCCAACGTAGATGCTAATGAAGATCGCTGAGGCCATTGCTAGCGCGGCAAGATCTTCTGCCGAATAGCGTGCAGTCATGGCAGTATCTAAGACACCAAACGCAATGACGGCTAGTTGGCCAATGAGAAGAGGGCCGGCCAGTTTTAGTAAAGCAGGAATATCCTCGCGCAGACGCGATAATTTAAAGTGCAGCACCCATTACTCCGCGCTGACTTGATAGAGTCTGAGTCGTTCATCGCGATCAGAAGCGCGACGATCTTCCCAGAGAAGGATTAATTTCTTATTATTGAGCTGAGCATAAGCCCTTGCTTCGGATTGATTATGCGTCAGCATCCAATGGCAGCTCGGGTCATCGCGCAAGTTCAGTTTTGTAAAGTAAGAGAAGGACGCCAATTGGGCAGAGCCAATATTAGTGGTATCAATGCAACCCGATTCTTTAGTGACTACTTGCGAGAGACGCGCCGCTACATTGCGATAGGTCTTAGCGTAGTTAATCGTAGGCAGCCATAAAGTCATGAGTAAGACCCACATCAAAGTCGTACCCGATGCAGAAATGATTAAACAACGCCAAATTTCTTTGGGAGCGCGTGAGGTTCTCCAGCGGACTACGGCTATCCAAATTGCGGTAATGATGATTGCAATAATAAAACCTAACCAATGAAATTGACCCTGAAAGCCTGGCAAGAGGCGCGCAATATTGGCAGCGGTGGTTTCTGGAAAGCCAGTCATCTTTGCTATCCAAATAATCCAGATGGCTAGTGCGATGAGGGTAAAGCTAAACATCGCCAGCCAGTCAATAAAGCTAATGAGGTTGCGTTTAAGAATGGGCAAGCTAAAAGCGGCAATGATAGCCAGACTTGGAATGAGAATCATCAAGTCATGTTCATTCGCGTCTACGCGAAAGAGGACATAAATCAAGCAAGCAATAAACAAACTGAGTGGAATGCAAAGGTGTGGTGCGCGCCAAGCAGCCGCAGTCTTCACGCGACCCCAATGCGCTAAAGAAATCATGGCTAGCGGCCAAACAGGCCAGGCGTAGGCCCAAAAGTTCACACCTAAAAAACTCAGTGATTCAAGTGAAGGGCTTGCACGCATCTCTGGCATATTGCGCCAGCCATCTTCGGCGATGTGACGCCACTCTGGTGTGATGTTGCCCAAGTACCAAAGCATTGGCCAAATAGCAAAACCGATCAGACCCAAAACGCTACTGGTTAGCGTCCAACGAAAACGCAACTTTGCATTGCTGGCGATGACTGCAATGATGGTGGCTGTAACTACCAGTAGACTGAGCGTGAGGTTGCTCGATAAGGCAACAATGATGATGCCTAGACCAGTCCATAGACCGCCTTGCCAAGGTTTATCTAATCCACGGATAGTGCCGTATAAAACAATACTGATACCCATGAGTTGCGCCATCATGGGTGTGGTTTCATGCGCGCGCTGTGCAAGACCTACGCAGGCCAAGAAGATGAGCAAAGCGCCATCAGCCAAAGTCATGCCATAGTTCTTGCGATTAGGATGACCGCCTACTGCGAGTGCCATGGGTTGCACTTCAGTTCTACGACCTAAAAGATAAGTGGCATACCAAATGGCTAAGGCAGCAGCAAAGAAACAAATGGCCGAGTACAGACGAGCAGCGTTAGCTGCACCAATCCAAGAGCCAAACAGATCGATGAGGATAGCGCCCATCCAATATGGCAACGGTGCGCCAAGAGAAAGATCACGTCCTGCTAAATGCGGAACAATCCAATCGAGAGAGTTACCGCGAAAGAGCGTCCACATGCCACCAAAACCAATCGCATCTTCATTTTTCCAAGGATCACGGAAAAAGAGACCCGCAAAACCATAGATCAAAGTCAGCGCAAAAATAATGATGCGCGGAATGGAGTTAGTGGCGGCGGCGGTAAGTTTGACCATGAGCTAAGTAGGAGGAGCAGGTAAATTCAGCGGCAATAAAAAAGGCAGCAAACGCTGCCTTCATTATCTCGCAGGGGAGGGGCTAACACCCCAAAATCCCTGCTATGAGTAAGTCTGTGCCAAAGCCCAGATTAAGCCTTCTTTTTAGAAGTCTTTTCTGCAGCTTTAGCTTCTGCAGCAGCCGCTTTTTTCACGGCTGTTTTAGCAACGCCATCACCGGTAGACTTAGCAACTGCTTTAGTACCGAATTTCTGACGGAATTTCTCAACCCGACCAGCAGTATCCATAATCTTCTGGGTACCAGTGTAGAAAGGGTGTGATTCAGATGAAGTTTCGATCTTAGCCAATGGATACTCAACGCCATCTTCCCACTTGATTTTCTCTCTAGTGTTCATGGTGGAGCGAGTCTTGAAGCTGAAGTTGTTTGAAACGTCTACAAAGACGATTTCACGATATTCGGGGTGAATGCCAGGTTTCATTTTGAGTCCTATGAGCGGGTAGCCGTTTGAGCCAAA
>CAIMXN010000121.1 GCA_903845455.1 uncultured beta proteobacterium
CCAGCCTGCTACCTTTACCCATTTGCCTGGTTCGAGATCTTTGTAGTGCTCGAAGAAGTGTTGGATTTGGTTTAAACGCAAGGGGTTGATGTCTTCTGGTTTTTGCCAATGGGTGTAGATTGGCAAAATCTTGTCTTCCGGTACGGCTAATAACTTAGCATCTTGACCAGCTTCATCTTCCATTTTGAGCAGGCCGATTGCGCGACAACTGACAACTACACCCGGAATCAGTGGGAATGGAGTAATCACGAGAACGTCAACGGGGTCGCCATCACCAGCAATCGTCTTATTAATGTAGCCATAGTTGCAGGGATAGTGCATGGCAGTACCCATAAACCGATCGACAAAAATAGCGCCACTTTCCTTATCCACTTCATACTTAATGGGATCTGCATTCATAGGAATTTCAATAATGACGTTAAAGCTCTCAGGGATCTTTTTACCTGGTTTGACGTTGTCAAGACTCATACTTACTCCGATTCTGATTAGTAGATACCCTGAGGCTAGTAAGGACTCAGAGTAGTGATTCTGCTACATACTTATAAAGCTTATTCACTCTAGTTTAAAGCTTTCAGAAACTGGATTTGTTTAGGCGCTAGCTATAAAACATTAAAAAATCAAATTTTAGGGAGTTCAAGCATGAGTAATGTCACTTTAGGCTTGTATTTTGCCTTGGCTTGCGGAGTCCTAGCCGTGATTTACGGTTTTGTGATGCGCAGCTGGATTTTGAGGCAAGATGCCGGCAATGCCAAGATGCAAGAAATTGCAGAGGCGATTCAGCAGGGCGCAGCAGCTTATTTATCGCGTCAATACAAAACAATCGCTGTTGTCGGTGTTGTGCTGACAATCTTAATAGCTCTCTTTTTGGACTATGCAACTGCACTTGGATTTGTCGTTGGCTCTGTGCTTTCTGGAGCTTGTGGTTTTATTGGGATGAATGTCTCAGTAAAAGCAAACGTTCGCACTGCACAAGCTGCAACCAAGGGTATGAATGAAGCCTTGAACGTTGCCTTTAAAGGTGGCGCCATTACCGGGATGTTGGTTGTGGGTCTTGGGCTACTCGGAGTTGGACTCTTTTTTATGTTCTTGGTATCGATCGGTGCCGGACAAGATCTCTCATCGGTATTACACCCATTAATTGGTTTGGCTTTTGGCTCCTCATTGATTTCGATCTTCGCTCGTTTGGGCGGCGGTATCTTTACCAAAGGTGCTGACGTTGGTGCTGATTTGGTTGGTAAAGTGGAAGCTGGAATTCCGGAGGATGACCCACGTAATCCAGCAGTGATTGCAGATAACGTGGGCGATAACGTCGGTGACTGTGCTGGTATGGCTGCTGACTTGTTCGAAACCTATGCGGTGACCTTGATCGCTACGATGGTGCTTGGCGCCTTGATTGTGACAGGTGCACCAGTGGCAGCGATTGTTTACCCATTGGTGTTGGGTGGTGTTTCGATCATTGCCTCCATCGTTGGCTGTTCATTTGTAAAAGCCACACCTGGTATGAAAAATGTCATGCCAGCCTTGTACAAAGGTTTGATTATTGCTGGTGGTCTTTCATTAATTGCTTTCTACTTTGTGACTAACTTGATCATGCCGGATGATGCTTTGGGTATATCAGGTAGTCAGTGGCGTTTGTTCGGTGCGACTATCGTTGGTTTACTGCTGACTGCTGGATTGGTATGGATTACCGAGTACTACACTGGTACCCAGTTCAAGCCAGTACAGCATATTGCTGAAGCTTCGACCAAAGGTCACGGTACCAACATCATTGCTGGTCTAGGTATCTCGATGAAGTCGACTGCTTATCCAGTACTGTTTGTTTGTGCTGCTATCTACGCAGCCTATTGGTTAGCAGGCATCTACGGTATCGCAATTGCCGCGACTGCGATGTTATCGATGGCAGGTATTGTTGTAGCACTTGATGCCTACGGCCCAATTACCGATAACGCAGGTGGTATTGCTGAAATGGCTGGATTGCCACAGGCTGTGCGTGACATTACAGATCCACTGGATGCTGTTGGTAACACTACCAAAGCAGTGACCAAAGGTTATGCGATTGGGTCTGCTGGTCTAGCAGCCTTGGTACTCTTTGCTGACTACACCCATGCGCTTGAGGCGATCGGCCAACAAGTTTCTTTTGATCTATCTAATCACATGGTAATCATCGGTCTCTTTATTGGCGGCATGATTCCTTACTTGTTTGGTGCGATGGCGATGGAAGCAGTAGGTCGTTGTGCTGGTGCAGTCGTCGAGGAAGTACGTCGCCAGTTCCGTGATATCCCTGGAATCATGGAAGGTACTTCTAAGCCTGAGTATGGCAAGGCTGTTGACATGCTGACTTCTGCTGCCATTAAAGAAATGATTGTGCCTTCACTTTTGCCAGTAGTTGCCCCTATTTTGGTTGGTTTGATTTTGGGGCCTGCAGCCTTAGGTGGCTTACTGATGGGGACGATCGTGACTGGTTTATTTGTGGCGATCTCGATGTGCACTGGTGGTGGCGCTTGGGATAACGCGAAGAAATATATCGAAGAAGGAAACTTCGGCGGTAAAGGTTCTGAAGCCCATAAAGCAGCGGTGACTGGCGATACTGTAGGCGACCCCTACAAAGATACTGCCGGCCCAGCTGTGAACCCTCTCATTAAGATCATCAACATCGTGGCATTGCTCATCGTGCCATTGTTGCCAATGGTTCGTTAATGCAATAACAGAGCAGCACAAAGAAAAACGCCTGGCAATGCTAGGCGTTTTTTTTTGAATTTCAGACTTGACATAAGGTAGTTCAATGACCTACCATTGAACTAATGGAATTTGAATGGGATTTGGTTAAAAGTAACTCATGCCAGGTCTCTCGAAATTTTGATTTTGCATATGTGACAGCCGTTTTTATAGATCCTGCATTACTAATTGAGCATGATCAGCGTTGGGATTACGGAGAGGAGCGTTTTCGAGCCTTGGGATTGATTGACGGTAAGGTTTTATGGTGGTCTTCACAAATAGACCTAGAGCCATTAGGATTATTTCGGCTAGGAGAGCTAATCGTAGGGAGGTCAAATTGTATGAAAAAAATTATTCGAGTTAGCGTTGATTTAAATAACCCTAGTAGCTTTCCAAAGGGATATGTAAATAAGAAACTATTGGATGCAACATCAGAGCGTCTAATAAAGTTGCATGAGAGGCAAGATGATCTAGAGGCAATGCAGGATGCTGCAAAGTACGCGAAGGGTGTGCGAGAGCGTATTGGGTTATCGCAGTTAGAGTTTTCGAACCGCATTGAGGTTTCTTTGGAGACCATTAGAAATTGGGAGCAAGGGAAAAGAAGTCCAACGGGCGCTGCCAAAGCATTGCTTAAGATCCTAGATCGAGCGCCTGAAATTGCTTTACTTGCATTAAGTACTTAAAAAGTAAAACACCTAGCAATGCTAGGTGTTTTTTATTTTGGTTTTAACAACACCAAACAGTTGGATACTTCTTAGGAAAGCGACTCTAAGTAGCGCTGTGCATCAAGTGCAGCCATACAGCCTGTGCCTGCACTGGTAATGGCTTGGCGATAGATATGGTCTTGGACATCGCCCGCTGCAAATACACCTGGAATATTGGTAGCAGTGGCATTCCCTTCTAAGCCCGAGAACGTCTTGATGTAGCCGTTGTGCATATCCAGTTGACCAATGAACAGTTCGGTATTCGGTTTGTGACCAATCGCAATGAATGCACCTGTGAGAGCAATGTCTTCCGTGCTGCCATCCTGTTTCTTGATGCGCACACCAGTGACGCCTTTTTCATCGCCGAGAACTTCATCCAGCGTGGAGTTCAGTTTGAGCTCCACCTTGCCCTCAGCCACTTTTGCCATTAAGCGATCATTTAAGATTGGCTCTGCACGGAACTTATCGCGACGGTGAATGACGGTAACCTTTTTGGCAATACCAGTGAGATAGAGTGCTTCTTCAACAGCGGTGTTGCCACCACCGACTACGCAAACATCTTGGTTTTTATAAAAGAATCCATCGCAAGTTGCACAACCAGAAACACCGCGTCCCATGAAAGCTTCTTCGCTTAGCAGGCCAATATATTGGGCAGAGGCCCCAGTGGAGATAATCAGTGCATCACAGGTATAAGTGCCAGAGTCACCAACTAGCCGAATAGGCTTTTCTGTCAGGGCTGCCGTATGAATATGATCAAAAATGATTTCAGTATTAAAGCGCTCAGCATGCTTTAAAAAGCGCTCCATCAGCTCTGGACCTTGAACCCCATCAGGGTCTGCTGGCCAGTTTTCAACATCTGTAGTGGTCATTAATTGACCACCTTGAGCCAGTCCGGTAATGAGGGTGGGCTGCAAATTAGCGCGGGCAGCATAAACCGCGGCTGTATAGCCAGCAGGGCCAGATCCGAGGATCAGGACTTTGGAGTGTTTTGTGGTATTTGATGTCATCCCCAAATTATAGATTTGCTTGTTTACAATCGGGGGAACATGGTAAGAACCGTATATCCGAAGTCCAAAATACCGCTGAGCTCCCGGCCCCCTGAAAATGATGGGCAGGGCAGGATGCCCCGCCTTCTCATGGAGGCTCGCTGGTTTATCTCCGTAGGTCTTTGTTTGGCCTTATTTGCTATTTTGATCACGTATTCCAAGGCTGACCCAGCCTGGTCCCATGCTAGTTTTGAGACCCCCAAGAACCTAGGGGGTCGTTTTGGGGCCTATATTGCGGATTTAATGCTGTATATCTTCGGTATCTCCGCCTTTTGGTGGGTAGCCCTTTTTGGTCGGCGAGTCCTTAATGGTTGGCGGGAGCTTTGGAGCATTCCATTACCTCCAGACCCAGAGGCCAAACCAGATTCTTTATTAGTGCGTTGGGTAGGCTTTGCAGTGACCTTGGTCAGTAGTATGGGTTTAGAGTCCATTCGCTTACATTCCCTGCATTGGCAGTTGCCACGCCCCCCTGGTGGGATTTTGGGTGAACTGGTTGGCGATCCCCTGCAGATGTCTCTTGGTTTTACTGGTGCCACACTGGTACTGCTCTTTGGGCTTTGCGCTGGACTTTCTTTATTCCTGCATTTCTCTTGGTTAGATGTGGCTGAAAAAGTAGGGCGTTACCTTGAATTGACCTTTATCCGTTTACGTGAACGTCGCGAAAGTGAAGAGGACCGTAAGTTGGGTGAAGCGGCAGCTGAAGAGCGCGAAGAGTATGTAGAAGAATTCCGTGGGCGTGTTGAAGTTGCTGCCCCGGTACAAATTGTTCGAGCCCCAGCCGAGATACCAAAGAGTGCGCGCGTTGAACGTGAAAAGCAGCAACCTCTTTTTGTGGATATTCCTGATTCTGAGTTGCCACCTTTGGCATTGCTTGATTCAGTGCCAGAAGCCAAAGAAACCATCTCTGCAGATGTACTCGAATTTACTTCCCGTTTAATTGAGCGCAAGCTTGCTGAGTTTGGTGTTCAAGTAACGGTAATCGCTGCTTATCCTGGCCCAGTGGTGACACGTTATGAGATTGATCCTGCGATTGGTGTGAAGGGTAGTCAGATTGTGAATCTCTCACGCGACTTAGCCCGTTCACTCGGGGTAGTCAGTATGCGAGTGGTCGAAACAATTCCTGGTAAAACATGCATGGCTTTAGAGTTGCCAAACCCAACACGTCAATCGGTTTACCTCTCTGAAATCTTAAGCTCTCAGGTCTACAACGACAATCATTCGCTCTTGACCCTGGCTTTGGGTAAGGATATTTCTGGTAGCCCCATGGTGGCGGATTTAGCCAAGATGCCGCACTGCTTGGTAGCAGGTACAACTGGCGCTGGTAAGTCAGTTGGTATTAATGCCATGATCCTCTCTATCATCTTTAAGGCGAAGCCTGATGAAGTACGCTTGATCATGA
Organism: uncultured beta proteobacterium; assembly: GCA_903845455.1. Taxonomy (GTDB): domain Bacteria; phylum Pseudomonadota; class Gammaproteobacteria; order Burkholderiales; family Burkholderiaceae; genus Polynucleobacter. Next base: position 5,865 of record CAIMXN010000121.1, read on the forward strand.
TTGATCCAAAGATGTTGGAAATGGCGATGTACGACAAGATCCCTCATCTGCTTTGTCCAGTGGTTACGGATATGAAGCAAGCGTATAACGCGCTCAATTGGGCGGTCAATGAGATGGAGCGTCGCTATAAGCTGATGAGTAAGTTTGGTGTGCGTAATCTTGCTGGCTTTAATAAGAAAATTTTAGAAGCTGAAGAAAAAGGTGAGAAGCTCACCAATCCCTTTAGCTTGACACCGGATGATCCAGAGCCTATTTACAAAGCACCCGTGATTGTCATTGTGATCGATGAGCTTGCCGACTTGATGATGGTCTCGGGCAAGAAGATTGAAGAATTGATTGCCCGTATTGCGCAGAAGGCCCGCGCGGCAGGCATTCATCTGGTGTTGGCAACGCAGCGTCCTAGCGTGGATGTGATTACCGGCTTGATCAAAGCAAATGTCCCAACACGTATCTCTTTCCAAGTCAGTAGCAAGATTGATAGCCGTACGATTTTGGATCAGCAGGGTGCAGAAGCCCTATTAGGCATGGGTGACATGCTCTATATGGCACCAGGTACTGGCTTGCCAGTACGCGTGCATGGCGCCTTTGTGTCAGATGATGAAGTGCATCGCGTAGTTGAATGGCTGAAAGAAAAAGGCGAAGCCAATTACATCGAAGGTGTACTTGAAGGTGCCGATGAATCGACCATGGATGCCTTGACAGGTGAGGGCGGTGGCGAAGCTGACCCCCTTTACGATCAAGCTGTGGCAATTGTCCTTGATAACAAACGCCCTTCAATTTCTTTAGTGCAGCGTCATTTACGGATTGGCTATAACCGTGCAGCGCGCTTGCTTGAGGATATGGAAAAAGCGGGCCTGGTCTCCAAAATGGGTAACGGCGGTAATCGCGAAATACTCCATCGTCCTTCAGAGTAAGGCTTCATTTTGCAAAGATTCTTATTCAGGCTTGCAGGCCAATTCGTAGTTAGCACATTTATTTTGTTTTCTGCAAATATGGGTATTGCCGCAGAGATCGATAGTGGTGCTGAACAGTTACGACAATTTGTACGCAACTCTAAAACTGCTGAAGGTGACTTTGTGCAACAACAGCTACGAGCACCTAAAGCGAATGAACCACAAGACAAGGGTTTAAAAGTGGTGCGCCAAACCCAAGGTCACTTTGCGTTTCAAAGACCGGGCCGATTTGTTTGGAATACCCAAAAGCCCTTTGAGCAAAAATTGATCGCAGATGGCAAGCAATTAATTCTGTGGGATAAGGATTTAAATCAGGCTACATTTAGGTCTGCGGGGCAAGCTTTGGCTTCTACCCCAGCAGCTATTTTGTTTGGCGAATCTTCCTTGGATCAGCACTTTGACCTGATTGAAGGCGAAGAGCGTTTGGGTATGAAATGGGTAGCTTTGGTTCCCAAGAAAAATCCCAATGCTAATCATCAAAAAGACGGCAATGATTTACCTTATACCAAGATCTCTATTGGTATGGCCAATGACTTACCTAAAGCCCTAGAGCTGATTGACGGCCTTGGTAGCGTAGTTCTGGTGACTTTAGATAAGATTCAGTTAAATGTGAATTTACCTGCCAATCGCTTTACATTTAGTCCTCCGGCGGGAGCCGAAGTCTTACGCTTAAACTAGACCCACTAACTAGACCAACTAAGTAAATTTAGTAAATATAAAAACCGAGCAATATATGATCGATCCGCAATTACTCCGTAAAGATATCGCCGCTGTTGCTGTGCGCTTAGCGACACGCAAATTTCAGTTGGATGTTGAGAAATTCAATACCCTGGAATCCGAGCGTAAATCTTTACAAACCCGCACTGAAGAATTGCAAGCCAAGCGTAATCAATTGGCTAAAGCGATTGGTATGAAAAAAGGTAAGGGTGAAGATGCTAGTGCTGAAATGGCAGAAGCCAGTCAGATCAACATCGATATGGAATCAGGTGCCGCACGCTTAGCTATTTTGCAAGCCGAGATTGCTGATTTCTTAATGGGTATTCCTAATCTTCCTGATGAATCTGTACCAACTGGTAACGATGAGACACAGAACAAAGAGGTAAAGCGTTGGGGTGAAGAGCCTATCTTTGATTTTGAGATTAAAGATCATGTTGATTTAGGTGGTCCATTAGGCTTGGATTTTGAAGCTGCTGCAAAGATTAGCGGCTCACGCTTTGTCGTGCTCAAGGGGCCAATTGCTCGATTACACCGTGCTTTAGCTCAGTTCATGCTGGATATTCATACAACACAGCATGACTATCAAGAAATCTACGCGCCTTATATGGTGAATGCTGCCTCGATGCGCGGTACAGGACAGTTACCCAAGTTCGAAGAAGACCTCTTTAAGGTTCCTCGTCAAATGGGTGGAGAAGACGCGAAGGGTATGAACGGTGGCGAGGCAAAAACTGAAAATTTTTACCTCATTCCAACTGCAGAAGTGCCAGTAACTAATTTAGTGCGTGATGAGATTGTGAATGCCGATAATCTACCCATGAAGTTTGTGGCGCATACGCCATGTTTTCGCTCTGAAGCAGGAAGTTATGGGCGTGATGTACGCGGTATGATTCGTCAACATCAATTTGACAAAGTAGAGTTAGTGCAAATTACCAAGCCAGAGCATTCGATGCAAGCATTAGAAGACTTAACGGGTCATGCAGAAAGAATTTTGGAATTACTCGAATTGCCATATAGAAAAGTATTGCTTTGTACTGGAGATATGGGTTTTGGTAGCACCAAGACTTATGACTTAGAGGTATGGGTGCCATCCCAGCATGCTTATCGTGAGATTAGCTCATGCTCGAGCATGGGGGATTTCCAAGCAAGACGTATGCAAGCGAGATTTAAAGTTGGTCAAGGAAAGCCAGAATTAGTTCATACCTTGAATGGTTCAGGTCTTGCAGTAGGTAGAGCGTTGGTGGCCTTGATCGAGAACAAGCAGCAAGTTGATGGCAGTATTGCTATTCCTAAAGCGCTGCAACCTTATTTGGGTGGTTTAGCGGTGCTCAAGCAGATTTAACTAAATCAAGATGGGTTTAATTGTTACTCTGCTTGAATTTTTTCCTAGAATTTTGTCCAGAGTTGCCAGAGATTTGGCCTTAAGTTGTTTCGCAGCCGCAAGATGAAGTGCATCACCTGCTCTTAAGTTCGACTGGCTATCAATAACTAAAATTCCAGCTGAATAGTACGTTTTATTCTCAATAGGCAGCAGTTCGATGTCGTTCTGACAAAGTTCGTCAAATCTTTTCCAGGCTTCTCGACTTTGCTTTTCTGTTATTTGACCTGTTCTGGCTTTTAAGCTTAGCGCACTCGAGAATTCAGCAAATGTCCAAGTTGAGGAAATCATCCTCGCGGTACTGCTGACGTGCCATTTGCCAACTTCATTGCTTTTGGGTTCTGTTGTGCACAAGGCTACGAAAACACTGGTATCAACATAAATCATTAGTAGCGAGCCTCAGAGCGGACTTCATCCATCACTGATTTACCCATTTTCATCGTGTCCCTGAATGCTTTAAGTCGCGCCGCAATTATTTTTCGGTCTAATTTCTGGGGCTTGATAGTCAAGGATCCATCTTGGGTTAGGGTGGCCTCAACTCTATCGCCATCCTTAAGTTGGATTTGCTTAATGTAGGTAGCGGGAATGCGTAGCGCCAAGCTGTTACCCCATTTTGAAATTTTTATGTTCATGAGAGCCTCTCTTAATGCAATTGTTCTGGCCATGCAAACAAATCTCGATATCCACCAATGAACTAGTGGCTTTATGTGTTGATCGTTATAATTGCCCTTCGGTTCGGAGAGGTGGCAGAGTGGTCGAATGTACCTGACTCGAAATCAGGCGTAGGGTCAAACCTACCGTGGGTTCGAATCCCACCCTCTCCGCCATAAAGTCTTTAAATTATTGATTTATATAGATATTTTTCTTAAAGTCCCGCTTGCTGTGGGCCTGACGCCTACTCTAGTTTCTCTATTGCCTATATATACGCAACCATCTAGGGAATTTACCTTCCTTTTTCAGTAGCTATTTTTTACGGTAGATTTGCACGCGCTTAAGTCGTCATTTCGCACCATCATGAAAGGGTCATACCCACCCAATCTACTGAATCGTTTATTTGATGCGAATAAGTTGATGCGATTTTGCTTTGGCTTCTTTTACAAGCGATTCCCAATCATCTGGTGGGTGACCTTGTTTTAGCATTTTTGAAAATACTTGGTAAGCATCATTCTTACTTTCATAAGCACGCTTGGTATCCTCATCGTTGACCCAGGCATACACAATGATTTTGCTTGCCTCGTGGTAACGAAAAAATAATCGATATTGCTGAAAGAACTTGGCTCTTAACCAGTGCTTATGATCTTCGCCAAGAGTATTGCCTTGTCGATATACGGGGAGGGAGGGATTTTGCGGAATGACTTCATTGGCGAGTTTTAAAATCGCAGCCAGTCGTTTGGTTACATTTTTGTTTTGATAGGTAGCGGGATGCTTTTGCTTAAGCGCTTCTACTTCATTAGTCAGTGTTTGAACTTGATTAAGGAATAAAGGATGGGTGAAGATGGTCCAGCCGGCAATGATGAGGGGTGATGACTGTATGGAAATAATTAAGCCTCATCATCAGGTAGGGGCGCATCTAAATCAAACTGCACCTTTCCTACTAGTGATTGCAAGCGCTCAACCCAAGCACTATCGAGCACTTGTAAACGCTCGGGATGTGCTGCGAGATCTTGAGATAAAAAATGGAGAAAGTGTCCAAGCGCTGGATCATCAGACCTAGCCTCTTGCCCGCGACTCATCAGAACATCTCCATTGTCCAAAATAGTGTAGTGGACCTTATCGCGCTTACCGAGTTTTAAGACTTGGCGGATAGGCTCGGGTACGGTAGTTTGGTAACGATCTGTGAGAGTAGATTCAGCTTCGAGTACGGCAGTATTCATGGTTGCGCCCCTTGAAATATGAGAAGGGAATTCTTAATGCCTATAGTAATGCAATTGCATTACTTAGTCAATATAAGCCCACATAAGGCAACTCTGAATTGAAAAAATAGTCATAAATTATTGTTTTTAAACAATAATTTATGACTATAGAGGTGCTTGGAGCCATACTGCAAAGGTGGAAAGCTAACTCTACTGAGGGTTCGAATCGCAATCTCTCTGCCAGCTAGTCTCTAGATTTCTTACATTCAGAGAAATTAACGAATGAGCCCCACAGTACGCAGGACCTTTTTCTTTTTAGATTCTTTTGGGTTGGTTTATTGAGGATTTTTCACCTTAATTATCCACTTCTCTCAGCAAGCTTAAAAGACGATCGGTTTGGTCTATTTAAGGGGTGTCTGTAAGGTAGCTAACGACTAAAAAGCGACTATGGTGTTCCCAGCTTATATTTAGTTGATAGTTCTTAATTGTTTTACTTTTTCTAGATAAGGGAAATATATCGGATGTAGGACCGAGTCAGAGGCGCCCAAAAAATGATTTATCACTGCGCGATGAAAGCATTCATTGACTATTTCGATAAAGTATAAAAGTCTGTTTTGTTTAATTTGGAGCGTAATCCTTGAGCTGCTCACCTGCTGCGCCAAATCTTTGCTTAGTAGATGCACTAAATATAGATAATAAGTACTTAAATC
>CAIMXN010000122.1 GCA_903845455.1 uncultured beta proteobacterium
GGCGCACCTGCTTTACTGCATTGGTATCTTGATTTAAGGGATTACTTATATTGTCTATGTCCATGAAAAATTCCTGATTACGTATTACTCATTACTCATTACTAACTAGTCATTAAAAACCACCTTGTACTTTATGGGGCGTACCCCATGCTCTTTTTATATAAGTCTTGTTTAATGATGATTACTCTTTATATTTTTTGAATTGGCCCGGGGTATCTTGCTACCAAAGCATCGGCAGTGAGCAAGGTTAGATCTTCCACACACGCTTGGGCAATGAGCATCCGATCAAAAGGATCTTTATGAAACTTTTCAAGCACCTGGGTGAACGCAACATGTTCACTTGTTACTGGTAACTCTTCATATTCGTTATCCAATAGTGATCTTCGCAAATGCCACAGACCCACTTTAAAGTCAGCGCGCTCTAAACTATTTTTGATCGCGATCTCCCAAAAACTAGCTGTACTAAAAATTAACTCATTTTCTGGGTCTTCAAGTTGTTTTCGGATAGAGGGGTTAATTTTCTCTGGTGTACTAGCCGCCCAAAGTAGCACATTAGTGTCTAATAAGAATCTCATAGGCCACCTTCAAACAATTGGGTAATATGCTCACATTCCATTTGATCAAAATCCTCCGGAATAGAAATTGAACCGGCCATAAATCCCAAACGTTTCACTTTATGTGTCGCTGGCGCATCCATGCGACTTACCCTCACCAAAGGGACGCCAGCCTTGGCAATAATGAAGCTCTCTCCAGCGACTGCTCGCTCAACTAGACGGGAGAGTTGTGTTTTAGCTTCATGCATATTAATTTTGAGCATTTAGGTAGCCTGCCTTTCTATACTTAGCTTAGTTTAATGAACTTAGCTAAGTATAATGAAACAAAAAAACGCTGTCAAGCGTCAATTTAAGTATCCCAAAGGGTATATTGGCTACGAAATGCCCGTATTGCGTCAAATTGATGTGCTTAGAACGATTGCAAAGTCTTAGCTTAAGCTTGTAAAGAAGTGGGAATTACAACTATTAAGGATTTATATACTGAGTCTGAAAAGGTTAGAACACCAACAACGATGCCATTTGGCAAATATAAAGCATATTGTTGGCCGATATTCCTAGCGACTATAAAAAGTGCTTACTAACTTAAGGGGATGTTGACTCCTGTTTACGGAGGGCTTTTGGAATTTAAGAAGGCTACTTTGCTTGACGCTTTAAATCTCGATAGAAATTTTCATGCGAGCCAAATGTTAAAAGCTTAATACTTTCTTGATCCACAATTCGATAAGCTAATAAAACCTGTTGCTCAGAAAGTCTAAATTTATAAACATACACTCCCACTAAATCTCCTACTTTTGCCTCACCCATGAAGGGATCTTTGGAAATTAGTTTGAGCGCAGCATCTAGCTCTACTTTTTGTGGGGTGTGCAGTTTTTTAGTGACCTTTGCAAAGCTGGCCGTAATCAGTAAACGCATTAACTAAAAACGTATTCGCCAATGACTGGCTCTTGATCTGCAATTAAAATTTCCCGAATCAAAGAAAATGGTAAGTCTGGATTTTCTTGGGCAATCTTACCAATTTGGGACCAATACTCAATCTGTTTGGGTACTGAGCGATGCTCGACGCTTCCAAATACTTTGGCTTGCTGAACTAGGTTTTCTGACAATTTCACATTAATAGACATGATGGCTCTCCGTTGGATGGTTCCATTATAGCACTATAAGTTCCTTTTTGGAACCTTTATATACAGTCCACAAAAAACTAGGATTTGGCCTTCCAGCGCACTCCAGCTCCACTTTCGGGGGTGCCTATGAATTCAATACCGACGCTTTCAAATGCTTTTTGAACTGATTCGAATGTTTTGATATTTCCAGAGGGAACCCCATTTGAGGACTCTAGTCGCATCAATGCTGAAATGCCAACCCCCGACGCAATAGATAACTGTCCTCGCGACCAATCTAACAGTGCTCTAGCGGCACGAATTTGGGCACTTGTAATCAAACTATTTATATCCTATAATGAATTAAATTAGTTCTTTTAAGAATTAATTTAAATCTAAATTAAACAAAAGGGATTCAAAAATGCTTATTAATCAAGATTTTAGCGTAGATCGCACTAAATATATAGGGGGCTCAGATATCGGCGCCATTTTGGGACTTTCCAAGTTCAAAACCCCCTTAGAGGTCTGGATGGAAAAGACGGGTAAACAAACCAAGCAGATGGATTCGCTCCCTCTGCGCTTTGGATCCTTTGCAGAAGAATTTGTCGCCCAGGAATACA
>CAIMXN010000123.1 GCA_903845455.1 uncultured beta proteobacterium
ACAATTTCAGAAACACGCAGGCCACTGGCATACATCAGCTCTAACATCGTGCGATCGCGTAAACCTAGCGGCGTTTCTATATTGGGGGCATTTAACAAGGAAGTGACCTGATCTTCACTCAGTGTCTTAGGAAAGCGGAGTGCTTGCTTAGCAGCTCGCAAGCCAATACAAGGATCACTCTTTATAAGATTATTTCGTAGGGCATGACGATAAAACCGTTTAAAAACCGTGAGGCGCCGATTGGCAGTAGTGGCCTTGTCAGCCCGACGATACGCGATATAGGCAGTCAACTCTTTTTCATCAACAGAGTACAAATCCAGATGTGCTGTTTTATACAACCACTGTGCTAACAGCAAAAGATCTCGACGATAAGCAGCTAGACTGTTCTGAGCTAAACCATCTTCTAGCCAGCAAGTATCGCAAAAACGCTCAATCGCTTCCTGGCTAGCAGTAGCTATTGCAACATCGTCCTTTTTTTGAATTAACATTTTTTAAATGTGCTCAGTCAACGAGGCCCTTTAATCTCCTAACTTGCTTTGGAAACATCTGTTCGGCTTTTTCATCAAGCTTTAGGTGCGGCAATCTATCTCGAACAAGCCCAAGCACTGCGATAGCTTGCGCCTCATCGCGTCTTCGTTTATAGGGCTCACGTTCATCTTGCTCACTCAACCACATCTTATAGATCGCAAATGCTCGAGGGTCTGGTGCAACCATTGGAGCCGGAATGCCATCCTGCCCAATCACAACAGATAAAAACTTTGGACTAGAAAGTAACCATTGGATATGGGATAACCAAGCAGGGGTTAAATCATTGGGGGCCATTTTAATTGGGTCATCAAGCCTCCAAGGTGGGTTGGCTGCTTGTCTAACTAAATCTATATAAAAGCCATCTTTATTAACAGCGCTAAATTTACCCTTTCCGACAACCTCAAAACTCTTATCAACTTTTTGCAATACCGCTAGCAAACCCCCGTCAATGACCGCATCATCTTGGACGCCCAACTTTAAGCTTGTGCGTGCGTCCCACAGCAAATCCATATCCATAGTGGCAAGCAGGCCAGTATCAAATAGCACTCCAGCGACAGACTCATAGGCATACATCGCATTTGTACCAATGATGATCAGGTTTTTTCCGAGAAGCCCTTTTGCATCGAGAGCCCTTAGAGTTGCGGTGACGATATTTGGAGCGCGATTAATTCCTACGCCCCTAGCCATACCGGAGAGCTCATTTAGGGATTGTTTTAAGCCAGTAAAGCGTTCGCTTAGTCTTAGCTTTGCAGCAAAAAAATCTTCATAAATTTTTTCAGTAACGACTGAACGTGTTCCTAGGCTACGATTACCGCCACGTCGATTGGTCACTCTAATTAAGTACTCGTGCCCCGCAGAAACTTTCCAAGCCATACCGCCGCGATACTGATCTAGAGCGTGCTCAGCCTCTTGATAGGCTCCAAAGACTTGTTTGGCATCCTGAGCTACTCGGCTTTGATTTTGGCTAAGTTCAAGATAATTCAAGATTTTCCTTTCAAATATTATTTTTTTACATTTTGAAAGGAAATTTCAAATAAATCAAGTATTTATATACCAAATACCCTAATAGGGTTAAATCGATCACTTGTGCACAAATTTGGCATAGCAACAGGAACAGCTTTGCTCAAATCAAAGTAATCGGCAGCATCGACCGCCTCCCAAAACGCCCGCACCTGCATCCGATCATTAGTCACGGAAGTTATTAAAGCCCAATGGCGCTTCGGTCACTTCTTTTTTCAGCAATGCCATAGTTTCTTGTAAATCATCGCGCTTAGCGCCAGTTACGCGCACGGCATCACCTTGAATGCTAGCCTGTACTTTGATCTTGCTATCTTTAATGATGCGCACTACTTTTTTAGCTAGCTCTTGAGTAATACCTTTTTGAATCTTCATGGTTTGCTTGCGCTTATCGCTACCAATAGTTTCTTTTTTATCATCCTTAAGATAACGTACATCGACGTTACGCTTAGCCATCTTGCCAAAGAGCACATCGCGCACTTGGCCCAACTTGAAGTCATCGTCACCAAATAAAATCAGGGTTTCATCTTTTTGCTCTACGCGACTATCCGAGCCCTTAAAGTCAAAGCGATTGGTAATCTCTTTATTAGATTGCTCAACCGCATTCTTTAACTCAATCATGTCTGGTTCGCAAACTACATCAAATGTTGGCATATCAAATCCTTTAATTTATTACCTTAAAACCCAAAAACGCGCTTTAGCATTGCCAGCAAGTTCTTTTTTCATGGAAATTGCCGAACACGAATAAGATTGTGGCATGAACTGTGCAAAAAATGCGCCCCAAGCCCCTC